>JAFAUR010000140.1 GCA_019243205.1 Acidobacteriaceae bacterium
GTTCGTTTGCAGTCATGGATTTAGCCCGCCGATCCGATGCCGGCTACGGTTGAATTTTGAGCCTGGACCGTGAGAATGCCGTTAGCCGGGTCCTTAACGACCGTACAAGTCACAGACAGCGTCGCCAATTGATCCGTATCTGCCAACATCATGGCCGAGCAGAGGATCTTCGGATAGGTGATCGTCAGATTGTTGGAGGCCCCACCGGTGAGAGTAACGATCGCCGTTCCGCTGGCTAACGTCTGCACTTTGGCGAACTCATTGGGTGTCTTTTTCAGACGGATCACAAAGCTCAACCCATACTGCCGGTTTGCAAACTCGAGACGACCGCGGACAGCCCCGGTGGCCCGTCCATTCTGGGTGCCTGAACCGATGTAGAACCCTTGCTGCTGATTGAGGTTATTCTTGCCGGTGATTTTCAGCGAGAGAAGATTCTTGTTCGCAACGTAATCGATGCCCTTGATATTCACGCTCGCGGATGCGGCCGGCAGCAACACTTCAGGAGTCAATGACGGCATCGTATAGCCGCTGGGCTCAATAAATTTACCCATGCCGAGAAAGCTGACCGTTGCCTGGCTGGCCTGGCGGCCCAGGCCGGAGTTGATGTCAATCGACCACTCTTCAAATCGCGCAGCCCGGAATCACTTGCTCCATCGCAGCGCCACCCGATTCATTGGGACGAAACTGCTGAAGCACGCTGAAATACGGGAGCTCGATGCCGGCTACTTGCGGATGCTGTGGGACGATCGTCGACGTGTACTGATTGGTTGCGGTGAAGCTGCCTAGCCCGAAGGTAAATAGCCATTGGGCGGCCTGCGACGAGAGATATTTCTTGAGAGTTCCCTTTGTGGTCCAGCTCGTCGCGTATTCGATCGTGGCGAACTCATCGCCCTTGCCCTGCTCGGCCGCGTCGTTTTCAGTTGCTAGCTCGGGGAATGAGAGACGCGACACGGTGCGCTCGCAGATGACAATGCCGAGCATCTTCAACTCGCCTAATCCTGGGTGCGCGCCACAACGGATTGGGAGCGGCCATTTGCTGGATGAGTCGGCGAAGTTCTGCGGCCGTGCCGGGGCGACCAGATTGTCGAGCTTGGCCGGTTCCGTTTTCGTTGAAACGCTGCTATTTGCATTCGCAGCGCTGCGTTCTCGAGCGCAACAGTCTCATGTCCGCTGGGGAGCAATCGGACAGATCGAAACACGAACAGCAAAAGCAGTGGCGTCTGTCCGATTCTTTTCATCTATTCCCCGGACAGTCAGCCCTTTACCCGGGGACCGAATATTGGCGAATCACAGCCCGATGACAGAGACATCGTTGACACATCGGGCAGAATATTCGAGCGCCGGATCTTTTCGCGATCTTTTCAATGACCGACGACTTGGATGAGTTCAGAGTCGGGCTTGGTCCAGTTGGTTGGGCCATCATGCGTTAGCTTTGGCGTCTTATCGTTCCAATGAAGACGAGTTTCGGTCCCACCTCTTTTCTCGTAATCGTAGGTAAGGCCGTCGTCGTTGTATAACACGAAATTGGCATCCGCTCCACCATAAACTCGAATCTGGGCGAGGGGTTGATTTTGAGTAGTACTTTCGATAGATTCGCCAAGCGGCACCAGTGAGCCCACTCGCACAAATAAAGGTATCTGATCGATGGGCGCGTTGGCCGTAATTGTCTGCCCGCCTTTCATCCTTTCGTTCGTCCAGTAATTAAACCAATCTGCCCCGGCAGGCAGATAGACGGGCCGGCTTGTCGCGCCTTGGCTGGTAACTGGCGCGACCAGGAATGCTGGACCGAACATGTACTCGTCCCTGCAATCGATGACGTTCGGGTCGTTGGGGAAATCCATTATCAGTGCTCGCATAAAAGGCGCTCCCGTCAGGTATGTCTGGTGTACAAGGGAGTAAATGTATGGGAGCAGCTGGTACCGTAGCTTCAGAAATTTCTCGAGAATCGGCTCGGCTGCTCTGCCGTACGACCAAACCTCGTTGTATCTTCGGCTTCCGTGAGTGCGGAAAATAGGTTGGAAAACGCCGTATTGGAACCAGCGAGTATACAGTTCCGAATAATCATCGTAGTGTCCGATGTTATCGCGAGCATCCGAGCCGTCGATTAACGGGGCATGTGCGGGATGATGAACTTCGGGCAGATACTGCCAGCCCCCGATATCATTGCTCCAATTGGCGAAGCCTGTAGCGGCAAAATTGAGGCCGGTAGGCACCTGACGCGCAAGCGTGTCCCAGGTCGGGCTGATATCGGAAGACCAGAACATTGTTCCGTTACGTTGTGCACCGAGGTAAGCATCACGGGACAGAATCACCGCTCGGTGATTGACGTCTCGCCGAAAACCGTCATAAAGCGCTGCCGTATGGAATAGCGGATAAACATTAAAGTATCTGGTGCCCGGCCCGATGGAGAAGTAGCTCCCGTTCGGGGGTAAATCGGGCTCAGTCTCGTCGGCCCAGATGGCGTCAAAACCCTTCTCAATGTAATTCTCTCGGGTCCGTTCCCAGAACCATCGGGCGGCTTCGGGATTTGTGGTGTCGATGTCGGACCCAGCTCGATCGTACGGCAAGCCATTGGTTGGCGTACCATCAGCGAGATGTAGAAACCAGTTGTTTCGACGCACGAATTCGTAGTATCGGGAGTCCGGGGCAAAGCGCGGCCATACGCTGATCATCGTCTGGATGCCCAAATCATGTAACTGCCTGTTCATTGCTACCGGGTCGGGCCACTTGACCGGGTCCATCGAGAGATCGCCCATGTGGACGTAATGGAACCAGTCCACTACCAACACATCAAGCGGGAGATGCCGCTCGCGGTAACCTTTCGCCACGGACAGCAACTCTTCCTCACTCGCATATCTCTGTTTGCACTGTATGAATCCGTACGCAGCCTTAGTGAGTAGCGGTGTCGCACCCGTAAGTTGCCGGTATCCGGCGTAGATCTCGTCGTAAGTGCGTCCGGCAATCACAAAGAAAGATACCCGATTCCCCACTTCTGATATCCAACGCGTCCTTTCGTTGAAGCCGAAATCGACCGTCGTTTTAGAAGGGTTGTCCCAGAGGAGACCGTAACCCTTATTGGTGACCACGAACGGAACGCCCACGCTGGCTCCCCCCGGTGCGTTGTAGTCGTGCCAAGCCCGGATCGAATGACCTCGCAGATCGAGAAAACCTTCCTGGTTTTGGCCCAGACCGTAATAGTGTTCATCGGACGGAGATACAAAATACGCGCCGACTTGAAAGAAGGGCTTATCGGTGGGCCGACGGTCGTACAGAATTTCAGCATTACCGTCCTTATGATTCGGAACGGCCATCGCCCAGCCTGTCATGTCAGCAAGAGTCTTGCCTTCAGGAGTGCTGATAAGAATGTGAGCGCCGGGGGCAGAGCCGTTGAAGAAACGAGCGATGTCCACTTGTGTCTGGAGTCGGGACGGTCGCGGGCTCTCGGCCGCAGATGGAATTCCTCGACCGAGCACCTGGACCTTAAGGCGGGGCGAAACGTACGTATCCGCACCCTCCGTTTGCGATTGCGTCCAGCCGTTCGCAGAACTTGTACCCGTAATCCCATACCCGGGCTTCAAAACAGCCTCTGACCGATCTGTGCTTAAACTGACGCGGATGATGTTGGGGGCATACGGCTCGAGCACGATTGTTTCGCCGGGACGCGTTAAGACGACCTGGGCAGGATCCCCCCACGCCTCAGCGAACGGGAAAACAACCAGGCTGATCAGAAACAAAGTCGAGCAATGAAGTGAGCGTTCTGTTGACGACAAGTGTAGAGCTCCGTGTAAATCAATGTTTTGACTCACTCTCAAGCGAGAGTGATACTCTTTTGTGTTGCAGAAGACCTGAATTCGCGCCTTCGGCTAAAGCCCGCCATAGAGCAACCTCCGCCGGTATGAATACTCATCCGTAGCCCTCTTGCTAACTGTTCGACTCACATCAGTTCTCGCCCAGCAACTCCGTATCCGTTCAAAGACCCGGGACGCCCGATGGAGGAGAGAATCGATAACCTTGTCTCGCTGACGATCATTGACGAGAAGATCAGGTGTCTCGGGACCCGAACGGGCGTACCCCGACTCGGTGTTCAAAAATTCCGATCTTCGGAACGCATTCACGGCGTTGTGCAGCGTGACGCAAAGCAGAGAAAGCTCGCCCCTATTCCCACGACGCAATTTCCCCAGTCTCGTCGAATGGGTGAAAGGTGGGACCGATCTGATTCGTCAGGCGGGTGGTATGGAGGGCTACGAGGCACGCTTTATCACCCAGACCGAAAAGTACGGTCGCCAGATTCTAATATTGTGAGGTCTTCAATCCGATCTTGCGAGCGACCCTCGTTAGGCCGGAGTTCTTCATCAGACTTTGACCAGCGCTTGTTTTGGGAATACTATTCCGTCCCCTTCCGAATGGGATTCCTCGAGGGAGGAGCAAAGGGAGTGATGGCCGACTAAAACAGCTGGAATGGCGCCCGGGTTGCGCAGCCACTTCGTTGCAGACAGGCATAGGGTCAGCGCTACCGGTGTTATCGAAAGGCTGGCTTTCATCGGTGTTCCATTGCTGCAGATATACTGGCTACCTTGCGCCTGCGGCAGATTGATTGTGCTGGGGAGATCTTCCGCGCTTAGTTGCAGTTGAGCGCCTCCGGCGTTCTCCGCCACTGTTGGTTTTCCTCGCCGAAAGAAATCCTTGAGCTTGCGACACTTCAGCTCTTTGCGGAGCTAGATCAAACAATGAAGCCAAGCAGGAAGGTTATCGTTGCCGGGAGTACGAGCACTCTTGCTCGGGACACTTGACCGGCGCACAATCGCGACCTTTGTCGAAGCGGCGACAACGGAACACAGATAAGGTTCGATACCGACACAATTGGAGCGCCGGTACTTTCCCGATCGGGGCCAGGATCACGCGTAAACTGCAAATTGACGATTTCGCCAGGGATCATTTCTTGGGCGGTGGCGCACAGACAGTACGCACTTCCTCTGCACTCTTTCCAAAAACGCCCATAAATCGCCACTTCCAGAGTTGGGTAACAACTCTCAAGCGCCAATGAAAGATTCCGCAGTTGCCAGTCAGCCCCTGTTGATCGAGAATCCGGAGGACTGATGGCTCACGGCC
>JAFAUR010000030.1 GCA_019243205.1 Acidobacteriaceae bacterium
TTCTCGCCCGGCAAGAAGAAGAACGGTCGAGCAACCGAGGGAGTCCGCTCCGCAGCTCGATTCTCCTGAGCTTTATATCAATCCGCACCTTAGTCTCCTGGAATTCCAGCGCCGTGTTCTCGAGATAGCGCAGAGCCCCAAAACCCCGCTGCTCGAACGAGTGAAGTTCATCTCAATCCTCGGGTCGAACATAGACGAATTTTTTATGGTCCGAGTGGCGGGCTTGTGGCAGCAGATCGAAACTCGCACAACCGAGATCAGCATGGACGGCCGGTCGCCGGGCGAACAACTGGAGCTGATCCGGAATGAAATCACGAGCCTGACGACGGAGATATACGCGCTTTGGCGGGATGAAATCATACCCGCCTTGAGGGATGCGAACATCTTCATCCTCGGCTTGGATGAATTGAATGCGCAACAGAGAACGGCCGTCGACGATTACTTCGGGCGTATTGTATATCCGGTTCTGACGCCGTTAGCCGTAGACCAAGGGAGACCCTTCCCGCACATATCGAACCTCAGTCTGAACGTCGCGGCTGCGGTATCGAACGGAGACGGAGTTGAGCGGTTCGCCCGTATCAAGGTTCCCGATTCGTTACCGCAACTCGTGCCGGTGCCGTCGCGCGCGGGCGAGCTCGCATTCGTCTGGCTGGAGCAGGTGATTATCGCGAACCTGCGTTTTCTCTTTCCGGAAATGGAGATTGTGCAGGCAAACCTGTTTCACCTGACCAGGGATGCGGAGCTGGCGATTCAGGAACTCGAGACGGATGATCTACTCGAATCCGTGCAGGAAGCAGTTTGGCGCCGGCGGTTCCGTGATGCCGTCCGGCTGCAAGTGAACAGCAGCATGCCGCAGCGGCTGATCAAGTTGCTCACCGACAATCTGGAACTTGACCAGAATGACGTTTACCGGATTGACGGGCCGCTCGATCTGAGCCGGACGCGGGCACTGCTTTCGATCGATCGTCCGGCATTGAAAGATAAGCCGTTTATCGCCGCTGTTCCGAGGGCGTTCAGCGGCGCGGTCGGCGAGGAGATTTTTGCTGCCATCCGGGAGAACAACATTCTCCTGCATCATCCTTACGATTCATTTCAACCGATCGTCGATTTTCTTCGCTCCGCATCGGAAGATCCCCATGTGCTCGCGATCAAGATGACTCTGTACCGGGTTGGCCGCAACTCGCCGGTGGTCGAAGCTCTGTTGGATGCCAGCCAGAACGGCAAACAAGAGGCCGTTGTACTCGAACTGAAAGCGCGTTTTGATGAAGAGAGCAACATCGAGTGGGCCCAAAAGCTGGAGCACGAGGGCGTGCACGTCGTCTACGGCTTGGCGGGCCTAAAGGTGCACGCAAAGCTGGCGATGGTGGTGCGGCAGGAGGGTGATACCATCCGGCGTTATCTTCACCTGGGAACAGGCAACTACAATCCGGTGACGGCACGAATCTACACGGATCTCGGTTTATTCACTTGCGACGAGGAGATCGGCGCCGACGTCAGCGATCTCTTCAATCATCTGACCGGATATTCGAATAAGAAGTCTTACCGTAAGTTACTGGTGGCTCCTCACAGCCTGCGCCATGGTATTGAGCGGATGGTCCGGGCCGAAATGCAGAGGCAGGAAGAGAAAGGCGACGGGCACCTGATCTTCAAGATGAACGCGCTTGAGGATCAACCGATGATTCGCCTGCTTTACGAGGCGTCGCAGGCGGGTGTCCAGATCGACTTGATCATACGTGGTGTGTGCTCGCTGCGGCCGGGCATCCCCGGCGTGAGCGAAACGATTCGCGTGCGCAGCATCGTGGGCCGGTTCCTGGAACACAGTCGTATTTACTACGCGCACAACGGCGGAGATGAACAGATCTATGTCGGCAGTGCCGATCTCATGCCCCGAAACCTGAATCGCCGCGTTGAGGTGCTCTTCCCGATCGAAGATGAACGATTAATCCGGAAACTGCGGGATCGGATACTCGCGAAATATCTGGAAGATGAAGCCGGCGCACGGATCATGCAGCCGGACGGGACCTACACT
>JAFAUR010000059.1 GCA_019243205.1 Acidobacteriaceae bacterium
GCCGGCCGGAACGCGTAAGGTCATGACGAGGATCACGGTCATAACCGTGGCCAAAACGATCCGCAACGTGATGCCAAGCCGGCCAGGAGTCGGCTGCAGGTCCTGCCAGAACCGGTCAATCCAAATTTGAAGGCCAGCCATTGGTTACCTCACAACCGTTACTGCGGACGCACCAATGCGAAACAGAGCCGGGTCGGGATGCTCAACACGGATGCGGACTGGAAAGCGTGACGAGAGATGGACCCAATTCAGTGTTTTGTCGACGTCTGGGAGCCCCCCCGACACTTTTCCGTCTTCGGGGAACACAGCGTAGCCGATGCTCTCGACAACGCCACTGAATTTTCGGTCGGGATGTTCCATCAGGAAGACGTCTACATGGCCGCCACGGTGGATGCTTTTCAATTCCGATTCGCGATAGTTTGCAACCACCCACCAGGTTCGGGAGTCCACGAGCGTAAAGATGGCCACACCCGGGTGAGCATAAGCGCCTTCCGAAATATTCATGTTTGTGACGTAGGCATCAAAAGGAGCAATTACACGGCAACGTTCCAGATCGAGCCGGGCTTTGTCCACCTTGGCCGCCGCGGCGGGGCGCTGAGAAATGAGCGTCTCTACCCGATCGATTGCGTGCACTGACTGACCAAGCTTCGCTCGAGCCTCGGCCGTTTCGGAATCGGACTCCCTCCGGCGGGATTGGGCCTGAGCCTGTTGCGCTTGGGCCTGTGCGAGTGCCGCCTGAGCTTCTTCGTAATTTCCTTGAGCGACTCGCACCTGCGTGCGTTGTGTGTCTACTTGCTCAACGGTGACGTATTGTTTTTCGAGCAATGGCTCGATGCGGTTCAAATTGTTCTTCGCGAGTAAGAGTTGTGCCTGTGCGGCAGCGGCGGACGCCTGGGCGCGTGAGACCGTGGCTTTCGATACATCGATACTGCTCGTTGCGGTGCTGATTGCCACAACGGATGCTGCGAGTGTGGCGCGCGCGGCTTCTACGGCACTATTCTGAGCGGCAATCTTACGTTGCTCATCGATAATCTTCTGCTCCAGATTGTCCTGGTCGGCAAGCGCCTGGCGCAGCGCATATTGATATGGTCGCGGATCAATGGCAAACAGGAGTTCCCCTTTCTTGACCAGTTGATTGTCCTTAACCGGTACATCAACAACACGGCCATCGACCTCAGCCACAAGCTGGATAAAGTTCGCCCTGACATTGGCGTCGTCTGTTCTCGGGTGGCTATTGGTCTGGTGGAGGGTGGCGAACAACAGCAGAACGGCTGCCAATACTGTTGCAATGCCAATTACTCGGCCAACTCGCCTGTGAGTTGCGTTTTCAGATGAACGTTCCATCGAGATCTCCTTATCGAAACAAAATCAGCCACAATAGGCAGGAAAACGAAACGACCATGCTGGGATAAAAAAGTGCTACTGGCCCTACCTGCGATTCGAGCTGGCGGCGGACTAACAGCTTGCGCACAAAGAAGGTCAGAATTACTGCCGTCGTCAGACAGACCATCCAAACTGGGAAGAACGATCCGACTACCTCGACTGAGGGGGCGTGTGTGCAGGACGTGAGGATCGCGCTGACCGCGCAAACAAACCCAGCACGTACGTAACTAGTTTTCATTGGCTTTGTCCTTTTTCTGTTTGGGGTTTGGTGAGAGGTGAACGCCCTCGCAACAGGTTGCCCGTCACGAACTCCAGGTCGACTGCTTTCAGCAGGAGCTCGGAACGCGCTGAAACCCCGGAGAGTCGCGCTTGAGCTAACTGTTTCTCGGCGGTAACCACATCGACCAGGTTTTTGACGCCGTATCGATAGGCGTCGAGGGACGCCGAATACGAGGTGTTTGCCGATTCGAGCAGCGCTACGGCGGCTTCCTGTTTGCGCAAGGCCGTCCGAAAAGCGATGAAAGCCGACCAGACCTCCCGGGTTGCCTCGTCGCGCTTGTGAATCAACTCATCGCCGGATTCGCGCTGTTTCGATTTCGCTTCTAACAAAGCGTGCTTCCGGGCGCCGCCGTCGAAGATGCGCCATTCCATTTGGAAACCGGCG
>JAFAUR010000166.1 GCA_019243205.1 Acidobacteriaceae bacterium
TCGTCGAACAACCAGAAATCGTTGCCCGGTAGCGCCACCGTGGACACGCGGCGTCGCGGAACCCAGCGGATATCCTCGCCGGCTGCCACGAATAGGGGAGTGTCGTTTAGCGCCCACTTCTGATAGTCGGAGATTGGCTCCGATACGATACGCGCCCGCCGGAACACTTTGCCGGCCCGCGTTCCGGTTCTGACCAGGTCAAACCACGGTTGAAGCCAGTCGGTGTCGTCTGGCTCACCAGCCTCCCACTTGCGAAGATGCGGAATCTCTTCAGCCGTGCCGTAGGAGTCTCGCATCTCCAAATGGATCGCTTCTCGCTGGAATGACGTGAAGTGCTCATCAAACTCTTCATCCGTCACGCTGTCCATCTAGCCTCCAACCAGCGCCGCGATCGCGGACCGCGAGACTTCGACGCAGGTCTCGTGATCGGGGATGCTCATCTGTCCGAGCGCCTCCGGGTCTGTCACGTGCGATCCCTTGATGATGTAGTGGCCGTTCTCAGTAATGTGCACGATGGGCGGGACAAGGTTCACCACATCGCCGCTGAGTCCGTCCTTAGCGAGGTGGGCCATGAGCGTGGCTGGCACTTCAACGATCGTCTCGTCGTCGGACACCGTGATCATAGCCAGGATCTCCGGGTCGGTGACGATCCACCCCTGCACCACGTAGGAGTCGCGGTCAGTGGCGAACAGTGTCGGTGATTTGTTCGGCTGGGAGTCCTTGAGTCTTATGCAAAACCCTTTGAAAACATGATCAAGAATTGACGTCCTCGCAGGTCAGCGACATGATCGCGGATCTGGTTTCGGAGTTTTGCATAAGCCTCCTTGCCCAGGAATGTCAAGCGCATCGCTGCCTCCTGCCAGAGCTGTTGCTGGTTGTTGCAACCCGCTTAGCTTCGACCCCGACCGATACTTCCGTCAAGCACTGCCGATCAGTCTATGCAACTTTCTGCAACATCCTTGGCTCAGCCTCAGCGACTCGCTAGCGTCACGGTCTGCGTTGAGCCGATCGCGGCGTGACGGCTGAGCTTGGGGAGAGGGTCAGGGCATTGATGAACGACGCAGCGTCGCTGGTGCAGCTGCGGCAGGTGAGTGTCGTAGTCCGCCGTGATTGGGACGACGGCCGACAGAACTACTACATCGGCGAGTGCGGGCACCGGCTACCTGCGGAATCGGGAGTCGGCGGCCTGCTCTTCCGCGTTGGGCCGTGTCACGAGTGCGACGAAGAGCCCGATGATGAGAGATCGGCCGCGAGGAAGGATAAGGATAAGGCGATGACCACTGTCCGACCATTCGGGCTGACGTTCATGGAATCTGTCCCGCCACAGCCAGTGCCAGCCCCGCTGGCCGGGGCCGTGCTGGACCAGCAACGCCACATCGCAACGTTCAACGGGCGCCCGTTGTGCGAGCTGGTGGAGCTGTACGTCAACGTAATGAAATAACTTACCCAATCGGGTGAATTTTCTTGCCGTACCGCGTGTCATCTCAATCGACGCGATGAGCACGTAAATAATCGACGCTGTGACCACCGATGGCGACGAGAAATTCCAGGCGATGCAAGGGCGTTTGGCGGATTTGTTACCCCGGTTGAACGAACGCGATCGCCGTTTGGCACTGGCGACGGAGGCGAAATCGTGGGGCCGCGGTGGGATCACGGCCGTGCATGATGCTACCGGTGTGTCGCGGAAAACGATTCAGCGAGGCATGACCGAGCTCTCCGATGATTCTCCGGAGGGACGCTCCGATCGAGTCCGAGCACCAGGAGGCGGTCGCAAGAAAGCCGAAATCACCAATCCGGAACTGGTGGATGCACTGGATGGCTTGATCGAGCCGGACACGCGAGGAGACCCCGAATCGCCCTTGCGGTGGACCACGACATCAACGCGCCACCTCGCTGCCGCACTGACAAAGATGGGTCACTCCGTCAGTCACAGTGTTGTCGCGAAGCTCCTCCGCGCCCGTGGCTACAGCCTCCAAGGAACCCGCAAGAAGACGGAGGGACACCAGCACCCGGACCGGGACGAGCAGTTCCGGTACATCAACAAGCTGGCGAGCGAGTTCCTCGCCTCCGGCGACCCCGTGATCAGCGTCGATACCAAGAAAAAAGAACTCGTCGGAGGGTTTTCGCAGGCCGGCAAGGAATGGCATCCACAGGGCGAACCCGTCGAGGTGTCCACTTATAATTTCCCCGACCAAGCCGACGGTAAGGCCATTCCCTACGGAGTCTACGACCTGGCCGACAACAGCGCCTGGGTCTCCGTGGGTATCGACCATGATACAGCGGTCTTCGCTGTCGCCACCATCGACAAATGGTGGGAGCACATGGGCAAAGAGAAATATCCGAACGCCCGCAGAATCTTCATCACAGCCGATGGCGGCGGATCCAACGGACACCGGCCCTGGCTCTGGAAACACGAACTCGCACAATTCGCCACCACGACCGGACTGGACATCATCGTTTCCCACTACCCGCCCGGCACCAGCAAATGGAACAAGATCGAGCACCGGCTCTTCTCCAGAATCACCCAGAACTGGCGCGGACGACCCCTCGAGACCTACCAAACCATCGTCAGCCTCATCGCCAACACCACAACCAGCACAGGACTGACCGTCCGCTGCGAGCTCGACCCCAACCTCTACCCCACAAAAATCAAACTCACCGACCAGCAGAAAGAAGCGATACCCCTCACACGACATGAGTTCCACGGCGACTGGAACTATACCATCACACCAAGGATTGAATAGGTTAATTCATTCCACCTACATTAGTAGGGGATCGGATTGACTTTTCTTGGCTAGCTACCGCGCTGCTAGCTCCAGATGTCGAGCCCGCACTTGCTTTTCATTCAGCGTTTTCGGAGATTAAGATGGTGCCAGCTGGCTACTGGCTGACCATCAACTCCAACTCTACAACTCTTGATCGGGTCGTGACGTGGAGGATGCGGCGTCGAACGAAGGAGGAAATATCAGCGAAACTAGCCGAAACGCTCCAAGCTGGAATTGCTGCAAGAGTTTATGCAAACGAAAAAATTACGACGGACTGTAGCGGCGGCTTCGACTCCACTACCCTCACTCTTCTCACCCTCAATCAGATCGATAACCATGACCGACTGACCGCAATTATCCTCCATCCGCGCGGCGTGACTCGTGGAGGAGATTTTGACTATGTAACCCAACTGCTCGCCGAACAGCCGAAAATGCAGCATCGCTGGATCGGGCTTGATGATTCTCACCTCCCATTCGCGCAGATGGATAAGATACCCGCTTCTGATGAGCCAGCGCCGATGACGGCCGCATACGCCCGTATGTCGTATCAGTTCCGAACTTTGCGCGGCATCGGGAGCGAAGTGCATCTGACTGGAGATGGTGGCGACACTCTATTCTGTGCACCTTTGCTGTATCTTGCCGATCTCATAACTGCTGGCCAATACAAGAAGGCATATTACCATGCGATTGGCTGGTCGCGCGTACGCCGAGTAAGCCCATGGCCACTGCTTCGTGACGCTTTCCTTGCGACACGCTGCGACTATGCAGAATCTTTAAATTCGCTTTCAGTAGCTTTTCAACGATGTTTATTGTCATCCGATCTGGTCAATGGAGTAGATACACCTTCAGCGGGCTGGCACGACGTGAGAACCGGACCATGGGTTACCGAACTAGCTTATCACAGTACATCCAAGATGTTGTCGGAAGCGGCTAACCGTTTATCGCCAACGGATTTCGACAGGGCGAACCAACTTACACTGACCGCCCTTCGCACCGTGGGACGCACCGCACGCTCCGATATTCAGGTAGCCGCTAGCCATGGAATAGTGCTCGACAACCCCTATCTTGATCCTAGTGTTGTGAGCACTGTCCTGTCTGTATCGGCGCACGAGTGGAGTTCGCCAGGACATTTCAAACCTCTACTGATTCATGCCTTTCCAAACTTGCTCCCTAAATCCTTGGAAAAACGAACTACTAAAGGAAGTTTTGAGATCGATCACTACCGGGGTGTGCACACGCACGCGCCTCTATTGCATAACTTGGTTGACGGAGAACTTACCGCTCTAGGTCTCATCAACCCGCAACCTTTACACGACGCGATTGACCTTGCGGCGCTCGGTCTTCCGGTCAACCTCACCGGTATTGAACGGCTCCTTGCGACTGAAGCATGGCTGCGTGCCGTCAAAACCGCGCCAGCTACCGCGTGGCGTATTCATCGACCAAGCGAAGGCTACCGTGTCTCAGTATCTGGCCTGTCCTGACTACATTCATGCAATTGACACTGGTCGAACTGTTGTCCTTGTCGATGTCCGGTGTGCGTCAACATATGCACTGATAGGCAAGGCCCGCCGCATCTGGTTGACACTCTCATATGATTGCGAATTCGACGAAACACGGCCAGAACTTTCTGGTGATGTGGTCAGCGAACTGTGCCAACGTGGGCTGCTCTATGTTGTCACTCAACCACATCGTTGGCGCCCGGTGACGTGTAGTCCACCCGCACAGGCCAGCTGGGGAACTCAAACCGTCCCCGTACGCCTCGAACGACCATCGACTGGCGATCATGTTACCCTAGCTGCGACCCTCGCGCTCGTCGTTACCCTTGCAGTTCGGCATATTGGTACCAGCCATCGCGCACTGCAACGCTTGACGTGTCTCGTCAGATGGGCGACCAGGATGGTGCGAAGCAAGGCAACTATCACCGAAGCTAAAAAGTCGATCTTAGCAGTCCGACGGACAGCGAGGCTGTGGCCTGCACGTGTCGCTTGTTTGGAGGAATCGATCGCTGCTACCCTAGCGCTCGCGCTGACGGGACGATGCGCAACCTGGTGTCATGGTGTAGCCACCGATCCCATAGCCCTGCATGCTTGGATCGAGGTCGGCGGCGTCCCTGTCGCGGAACCACCGTCCACCAAGCGTTTCACGGCAATAGTGCGTATCCACGGCAACAACCACACCGAAAGATAGAATTGATGACGACACCGCTCATCTGGTTACGGGGCCAACGAGTTGGCCTTGGTCCCTATGTTCGAGAACTTGTCGAGGACTACTGGCGATGGGAAAATGATCCGAGCACCGTTCTCGGTTTCGGTAGACAAATACCCGAATCCCTGGAATCGCGTATCGCCGGAATAGAAATCCAGCTGAGCAATTCTTCATTTCCACGGTTCACGGTTTACGAGCTGGCTACTAACCAGCCTATCGGCAAGACCTCTTTAACCACCGACGATGTTACCCGGAGCGCCGAATTCGTCATCAACATCGCCCCGGAAGCTCAAGACAAGAAATTCGGCACTGAAGCCACCTGGCTCACCCTCGACTATGCGTTCCACCTGATAAGTTTGAGAATGGTTTGGCTCAAAGTTCTCGAGCACAATGTTGGGGCGATCAAAGCTTATGAGAAAGCCGGATTCAAGCACGCGGGTCGCCTTC
>JAFAUR010000167.1 GCA_019243205.1 Acidobacteriaceae bacterium
GCGTATTCGAAAGCGAGTGCGGATTTAAAGAAAGCGATTGGAGAACAGTAATGCGTAACTTAGCAGTAGTTTTCAGCAGTATTGCAGTGTTGATTTCGGCGGGGTGCAGAAAGGAAAGCACTCCAATCCCAGACGCCGTCCCCGTCAAAACAGAGACGGTGGCCACTCAAGAGGTTCGGCCAACGTGGCGGTACTCGGGCGAGATTCGGCCAGATAAACAGGTTCAACTCGCATTTAAGGAACCGGGCTATGTGGACTCTCTTCATCAAACGAAGGGCGCCGATGGAAGGTGGCGTGATCTACAGGTGGGCGACGAAATCCAAGCGGGAGTTGTCTTAGCGCACCTGCGCCGCTCGGATTACGCAGCGTCCGTAGACACGGCCGTCGGTCAGCAGGCGGCAGCTCAAGGTGCGTTAGATGCAGCCAAGGCGGATCTCGGGCAGGCAAGAGCCGATCAAACCAAAGCCGATCTGGATTTCGAGCGTGCCCAAGCCCTGTATGCGGCGAAGGCAATGACTCGCCCTGATTACGACGCGGCGGTGGCGCGTCATGCCGCCACAACTGCTGGCGTCCAATCTGCTCTTCAGCAAATCGAGGCGCGCCAAGGCCAGTTAAACGCGGCGCGGGGGCAGATTGTCTCGGCTCGCATCAACCTTGGCGACACAAACCTGGTCGCGCCAATGCCGGGAGTCATCGTTGCAAAGAACATCGAGCGGGGCACGCTCGTCGCAGCCGGCACACCTGCTTTTACGCTCGACGATACCCGTTTCGTGAAGGTCGCGTTCGGTGTCCCGGATAGCATGCTCTCGCATTTTGCAATGGGATCGCCGCTGCCCGTGCAAATCGAGGCGATCGGCAAGACGTTGACCGGCCTCATCACGCAGATTGCTGCTTCGGCCAATCGAGAGTCGCGGGTCTTCAACATCGAAGTCACTGTACACAATGGCGATGGCTCTCTAAAGGAGGGAATGATCGGCAGCGTTTATGTCCAACAAGCGAATCCGCAGACCGTTCCTGTGGTGCCCATGACGGCGTTGATGACGGCGGAATCGGGATCAAATAATTACTCGGTGTTCGCGATAGGCCAACGCGAAGGCAAGCAATTTGCGGAGCTGAAAAGTGTCAGGGTCGGGGAAACGGTGGGCAACTCGGTTGTGATCGATCAGGGCCTCATACCCGGTGAGCGAATCATCGTGAATCGGACCAATCAACTGAACGACGGCGCTGCCGTTCGAGTAATCGAGTAGGAGCACAGACATGGGACACCAAGCTGAAGAAAAATCTTTGCAGAGCAAAACAAATCTGGCGCGCTTCTTTATAGAGCAACAGCACATCGCGTGGGTATCGCTTGCGCTCGCACTCGTGTGGGGCATCTATGGGCTGCAGAAAATGCCGCAGCGCAAAGATCCCGACATTCCCGTCCGCCAGGCGATGATCATTGTGCCGTGGCAAGGAACATCAGGCGAACAAGTTGAGCAGTTAGTAACAAGAAAAGTCGAGCAGGCGATTGCACAGAATCAGTGGGTAACGGAAATCAAGAGCACTTCCCGAACGGGATCCGCAATGGTTCAGTTCGAGCTCGCGGAAAGAGGAAGATACGACCGCGACAAGGAACTGGACGATGTCAAAGTCAGGCTGGACGCGATCCATGACTTACCGCAGGGCGCCGGTCCGATTCTCTATATCAAAGATTTTGGCGACACCGCTGCACTGATGCTTACTGTCGCGAGTCCGCCCGGCGACCCGGCTCAGGTCGCCTGGGTCAGTAAGTTAGTCCAGTCAGGTATCCGCCACGTCCGGGGTGACGTTGTGCGCGCTTCAGACACGTCACGTAAGTCTATCGTTGTGGTTTATCCGAAGTCGATTGACTCTGCTCAAGTGGAACGCACCCTGTCATGGGCGGCGCAGGAGTTTGTAGCAGAGCAAAAAGGTTCCGATACGCGGCTGTTCTCGGGCGATGGCTTCGCAGGACTGGATGTAAACACGAATTTGAGCCCTTCTGATGTTGCAGCGCTTTTGAAGAAGTGGGCCCAGGAGAAATTGCAAACCGACGAGTTCCATCCCGATGCATGGAAACCTGCCGTGATCGCCGACCCCGCAACCACGGCTTCCGTGCTTCAGACTGCTGCCGGCGACAAGTACACTTATCGCGATCTGGATGACTTTACCGATACCATCCAGCGAAGTCTCAAAACTTTGCCAATCGTGTCGAAGGTGGAGCGGTCCGGTGTACTGAATGAAAACGTTTTTCTGAACTTCTCGCAGGAGCGCCTTGCACAGTACAAGCTCAAGCCGGCAAATCTCTCCAACCTGCTCGTCGCGCGAAATCTGCCGGATAGCGGTCAAACGGTAAATGCACAAGGACGAAGCATCAGTATCAACACGACTGGCGAGTTCAAAACGCCCGACGACTTGCGTAATGTGATCATCTGGGCATCACCGGAGGGCACACCCCTGTATCTACGCGATCTCGTCGAAATCGACAGAGGCTATGACAGTCCGCCCTCGTTCCTCAACACTTACACGCGGCGTGATGAGAACGGCAGATGGATTACAACACGCGCAATCACGCTGGCGGTTCAAATGCGCAAGGGAGAACAGATCAATGTCTTCGGAAAGGTCGTAGACCAGACCCTGAACGAGGTGCGAAAGTCCTTGCCCGCCGATGTGGTTCTGGCAAGAACGTCAGACCAGCCTCTGCAGGTGCATGACAGTATCGAGCTCTTCAGCCACAGCTTACTCGAGGCACTGATATTGGTCGTTGTCGTCGCGCTGATCGGTTTTTGGAGCTGGCGAACATCGCTGCTCATCGCGCTTTCCATGCCCATCACTCTCGCCATCACGTTCGGTGTGATCCACACCCTCGGAATCGACCTGCAACAGGTCTCGATTGCTTCGCTGATCATTGCGCTCGGTTTGCTGGTGGACGTGCCGGTGGTATCCGGCGATGCGATTGTCCGCGAGCTGGGAGCTGGCCAGCCGAGATCGGTCGCGGCATGGCTGGGGCCAACCAAGCTTTTCAGGACGATGGCTTATGCGACGGTGACCAACATCGTCTCGTACCTGCCATTTCTTTTGTTGCCCGGAGACACAGGCAAGTTTCTGTATAGCCTGCCCGTGGTCATAAGTGTTTCGCTGCTAGCGGCTCTCCTGGTTTCCATGACGTTCGTGCCGCTCATAAGTTCATTTCTGCTGCAAAGCAAAGTAGAGACTTCCATAGAGGAACGTCGAGCCCGTGGCTTCACAGGCTGGTACTTCCGTATGGCGCAAAAGGCCATTCAGCACCGAAAAGTCTGCTTGGCAGCATCGCTCCTGGTGCTCGTTATCGGTGGCGTCGTATTTTCCACCCTCAAGCCCCAGTTCTTTCCAAAAGATCTCCAATACTTCTCTTACATCGATGTGTGGCTACCAGAAGACGCTCCCGTGAGCGCCACACGCGCGGTTACGGGAGAGGCGGAATCAATTGTACGGCGCATCGCGGAGGATTATGGCAAGGCTCATCCGGAGCACGGCCATCCGAAGGACGTACTCGTTTCTATGACGGCCTTTGTGGGCGGCGGCGGTCCGCGCTTTTGGAGCAGCGCTACACCGGAGGACAGGCAGACAAACTATGCGCAGATCATCCTCCGAACGAAAGACGACCACGATACCACTCCGCTGCTGGCACTCTTGCAGCCGGAGTTTGACGAACAGATACCCGGCGCAATCATTGATACGCGAACGCTCGAGACAGGCAAGCCAGTTGGAATACCTGTTCAGGTGAGAATTTCGGGTGAGGACCTGCCGCGCCTCCGCGCGGAAGCCGACAAACTGAAACAGATTTTTCGCGGCATCCCGATTGCGGCCAGAGTTCGGGACGATTGGGGAGAACCAACTGTCAAGCAAGTCATGCACGTGGACGTGGATCGTGCAAATCTGGCGCATGTCAGCAACGCAGACGTTTCCAATTCGATCGATGCCGCTCTTCACGGGATTACTGCCGGCGTATTGAGAGACGGCTACAAGCAGGTTCCCATCATTGGACGCCTGCGGATGGAGGAGCGCGCCCAGCTCTCCGATCTACGGAGCTTGTACGTTTTTTCTGCGCAAGATACGCCTCCGGTGCCCCTCGGTCAGGTGGCGACCAGTTCGCTTGAACCGGTAACCCCGAAAATCCGCCGCTTCGATCAGTACCGGACCATTACCGTCCAATGCTGGCCAGCGCAAGGTCACTTACCTTCAGAAGTGCTCGATGCGGCCATGCCGCG
>JAFAUR010000194.1 GCA_019243205.1 Acidobacteriaceae bacterium
AGGTTGCCCGTCGGTTCATCGGCAAGGAGGATCGCCGGCTGATTTACCAGGGCTCGAGCAATCGCCACCCTTTGTTGCTCACCGCCGGATAGAGCGCGCGGCTTGTGATCTAAACGGTTGCGAATTCCCAGCAACTCGAGCATTTCGTCGAAATTCGCGGCTCTTTGCCGCGCGTGACCGAGCGTCTGGGCAAGCGCAATGTTGTCTCGCGCGCTGAGCGTGGGCAACAAATTGTATTTCTGGAACACGAACCCGATCTTCTTTTGACGCAACTCCGTGCGCTGGTTTTCCGTGAGAGACCGCAGATCGACGCCGTCGATGAGTACTTCTCCGTCCGTCGGTGGCGCAAGGCCGCCGAGAATATGAAAAAGTGTGGATTTTCCGGAGCCGGACGGACCAATAACGGCCAGAAACTCTCCGCGTGCGACATCCAGATCCACGCCGCGTAGCGCTTCTACATCGACGTCGCCGGTATGATAGACCTTCCGCAGCGCTCGGACGCGAATGATTTCATCCTGTCCGGGAGCGTTCTCCCGAACTCCAGGCTGTACCGCGGGCCGGCTACTCATAGGCAAGCGCCTCAATTGCATCCTGCCGCGCGGCTTTGTATCCCGGGTAAATGGCGCCGAGCAGAGCGCCGACAATCGCAATCGCGGCAGCTCTCGGCCACCAATCCGGCGTATTCACAATCATCAGCGTGGCCGGCAGGATGCTCGTTACTACGATTCGCCCGATGCCCGCGAATATGATGCCGAGCGCACAACCGGCCAGCGCCAGCACGACGGCCTCCCGCACAAGGATGCCGATGATCGTTGCGGGCTTCGCGCCCAGGGCTTTCAATATTCCGATCTCTCGCGTACGCTCAACGACAGCTGTGTACATCGACAGGAAAACTACCAGGAAGCCTACAATCACCGCCATAGCGGTAATCACGGCGATAAAGGTTCGTAGCTGCGGGATGTTGCTGATGGTGAATTGTGAAACGAAGTCGTGCATCGAGATTGCTGTCAGATTGCCCCGCAGTACAGCGTCGAGGTTTTTCACCTCATCGGGCGTGCGCGCGGGATCATCCAGCTTTACGAGGATCTCAGATATGCGAGGCGGGTTCGCGTTTCCTGTCAGTTCCTGCAGTCTCTGAAGGTTCACGACGAGTCGCGCGAGCACCCCGCCCTGCATGATGCCGGTCAGGTGCCAATCGTGATTCAACAGCCTGACAGTTTGACCGACGTGCAGCTTGTGTTGTTGCGCGTAGTATTCATCGACGATCAGGTCATCGGGATCCTTCGGTGGTCCACCGGACAGAAAGCGAAATCCGCCGTTCATCTTTGAAAACTCCTCGACATTTACGCCGTTCAAAGTGGTGACGAGTTCGACTTGCTGTATCAAAATGCCGACCGCCTGTTTTACATGCGGCTGCCTGGCAACGAAGCTTACGAATTTATCGTTCACCTGGCCGCTTGCCAAAGAGAAGTTCTGTCCTCCGGGTTTGAGAAAGATGTCCGCGCCCGTACCGCGCGCGCGTTGCGCCGAGTCTTCGAGCAAGCCGCGGCTGAGGCCGATCAGCATCAGGATGGACGCTACCTGAACGCCTACGACCAGTGCGCAGAGAAAGGTCCTGACCCACCGGTATTTGAGATTTTCGATAACAAGTTTATTGATCATTTCCGGCCCACGCTTATTTCTGCGTCGCCAGGAAATCCCTGACAACTGCGACAACAGGCTGGTGCTCCACATCTACGCGCCGGTTCAGGTCGCGCATGGTTTCGGCAGTAATCTGATTCGAAAGCATGGTGAGCGCCATCTCGACGCCCGGCTGCTGTTGGACTACGCTTTTCCTTGCGAGGAAGCATGCACTGTATGGCGGGAAAGCATGCTTATCATCGGCGAGAACGGCGTATCCGTTCTGCGTTAACTGAGCGTCTGTCGAGTTTGCCGCGGCCATATCAATTTTGCGCTGCCGGAGCGCCTGGTAGAGCAAACCGAGATCCATCGTTCGCGGCGTCCCTTCCCAACGTAACCCATACACATGATTCAGACTGCGAAAACCGTCCGGGCGAGTCAGGAATTCATAGCCGACGCCAAGCCGCCAGGTTCGTGCATGTGCATTTGAGAGATCCTGCCGCGGCAACTTCTCCGCGTCGGCCGTTCGCACCACCATCGCGAAGGTGTCATTGAAGCCAAGCGGCGGAAGCCACACAACTTGGAACCGTTGGAGGTATTGGTCCTTCACCTCTATGTACGCTTGCGCAGGGTCGGGCGGGATCGAACGCTTGAGCACAACGCTGCTTGCCGTTCCGGTGTACTCCGGGTAGATGTCGATGTCGCCTTTTACCAGGGCTTCGTGTGCCAGCAGCGTCCCGCCCAAATTTAGCTTGCGCTCGACCTTCGTGTGGAGTTTGCGCTCCAGTTGTTGCGCCGCCATCTCCCCCAGAATTACCTGCTCGGTAAAATTCTTGGAGCCGACGACGAGAGAGTCCGTCCGACCACACCCGTAGAGAAAGAGGATGAAGAGCACGACCGCTAGACGCGCTTCGATACGTCTCATGCTCTGCGGAGCCTGTTTTCGAGGACGCTCATTCCGAAATCGGCTGCCAACGCCAAGATGGCAGCCGGAATCGCACCTGCCAGAATTTGTAGGGTGTCCACCGATGCGACACCACGGAAGATGAGCACTCCCAGCCCGCCGCCGCCGATAACGGCCGCAATCACGGCAGTTCCGATGTTCGTGACCAGCGCGATGCGGATACCGGCCAGGATGGTCGGCGCCGCAAGCGGCAATTCAACCAACCGCAGCAACTGACCGTCCGTCATACCCATGGCCACCGCTGCTTCTCGTACCGGGCGGTCGACAGAGGTGATGCCAACCACCGTGTTTCGCAGTATCGGCAGCAATGAATAGAGGACCAGCGAAAGAATGGCCGTATGTTTTCCGATTCCACCTATCAACGGTACAGGAAGAAGAAATCCGAATAGGGCAAGGCTCGGAATGGTTTGTAAAACGTTCGCAATGGTAATAGACACATTGCGTACGGCAGGACGCCTGGTGCCGAGGATTCCGACGCTTACTCCGATTGCGATCGCAAGACCGATGGAGATTCCGACAAGCGCAATGTGCTCACCCGTAAGCTCAATCACGTCATGAAGAAGGCTGCGAAGAATGAAGGTATCCACGAACAGGCTTTCTCACTGCGGCTGCTGGTTGCGGTTCTCTGATGGCATGGGATTCGCAATTTTTTGCTCCGTCTGAACGGAGAACAGGTGACAATCGCTGATCTCCTCCCTGAAGTGAAATCGCGGGTGAAGAAACAGCGCGGCGCGAGCCTCGCCGTTGCCTTCTACTCGTTTCACAAGCCACGTATCGTCTGGCTGCCGTTGTAGAAGCAAATGGAGCTGGAACCCTTTATGCAGGCTCGCGATCAGTCCACCGCCGATCTTGATGTCCTTGGCGGTATCGGCGCGCATCTCGACAGGCATACTGCTGTGTTCGTCCAGCCAAAGTTTACCCGAAAGCGCTTGCGCGAAGCGTTCCTCAATTTTTTTTGGCCGGAAGTTTGGATCGCCTTCCAGATCGTAAAGCAGCGTGCTGCGTCCATCGCGCATCACGCGCCTGCCATTCAGAAGCCGCTGCGCGCGGAGGAACATTTCAACCTGTTGCTCGCCCTCCTCGTGTCTCTTAGCCGCTTCCTTCGCGTTGCTGTACTTTTTCACTTCGTAATCGACGCGGCCCTGCTCTTTTTTTGCCTCAACTGCGCTCAGCTGCCTTCCTTCTTTCGAAAGGAGATGCCCGATGGGAACACCATTCACATAGAACCGCTCTTCTAGTTTGGTCTCAGTCTTCTTGACGGATCCGTCGGACCGGAACTCCTGACTTTCCGTACGAACCAGGCACGAGTAATTTTCGAGATTCTTCTTCGAATGCCGCAAGCCGGTCAATACAAGCGGTTTCAGCTGCTGTGCATTGGGCAAATTACCAGTTTCTACGCGTTTCGCCAGAACCGCGCATGGGAGCGCAGCCAGCAACAATGCCCCGGAGATGACCCTCATGAACCGTCCCGGTCGCTCGCCCCCGGCGGGAGCGTATTGCGAAATGCTGTGGCGAGCGGAGTCTGCAACTTGAAAAAGTTCTGCGGATCAGTGAGCGCCTCGAGGCGGCCTCCGTCCAGAATCGCGATACTGGTCCCGAGCAACAACGCTTCGTTCAGGTCGTGCGTCACAAACACGGACGTGACCTTGTAGGTTTCACGGAGGCGGATAAATTGCTCCTGCATCTCATGGCGCGTCACCGGGTCCAGCGCGCCGAAAGGCTCATCGAACAGCAGGAGTGCCGGCTCTGCCGCAAGCGCTCGAGCTACGGCTACGCGTTGTCGCTGTCCGCCCGAGAGCTCATGCGGTTTTTTCGCTGCGATTTCATCGCCATCGAGCCCGACCTGCGTCAGTAATTCGCGTGCTCGCCCCCGGGCGCGATCTGCGGACCAGCCGAGCAAGCGCGGGACCAGCGCAGCATTCTTTTCCGCCGACCAATGCGGCAGCAGCCCGAACTCCTGGATCACATATCCGATCCGCCTCCGCAACTCGATCGGATTCATTCTGCCGACCTCTTGTCCATCCAGCAAAATGGATCCATCTGTCAACTCGAGTAGGCGATTGATGAGGCGCAATGCGGTCGTCTTTCCGGATCCGCTCCGTCCCAACAGGACTAAGGTCTCACCGCGCTCCACATCAAAACTGACGTCGTTAAGAATTGTCCGCCCGTTTACGATATAGCTGACGTGCTGAAAGGATAAGAACGCCAAGTCGAAGCTTCCCGATGTTTGATTCATAACATGGGATAATGATCTTTCGGCCACCGTTCACCGGGGGAACGGCTTCAGGGCTGCACTGTATTTATTTCTGCTACTTTGTGAATTTCTGATGCACTCTTCCTTTTGAGGCACTCTTTCAAGTAGCGCTCTACCCTGTTCGATGGCTTATCAGATTCAACCGCTTCGCGAGTTTCTCGTCCGTCCGGCTCTTCCTTCGTCGCTCAGTCGTCTGTTGGAACTCGGGTACAACCTGCTGTGGAGCTGGGATCATACGATTCGGGCTCTGTTCCGACGTCTCGACCCGGCGCTGTGGAAGGAGCTGAACCACAACCCGATTGCACTGCTCGGCCGAATCTCGCAAGAAAAATTAGACAAAGCAGCGGCTGATCCCCGCTTCATTTCGCTATACCGCCGCGCCTGCGAGAGGTATGATGCGTATCTTCATCACTCGGATCCGACCGAAAATACGCCCCGTATCGCCTATTTCTCGATGGAGTACGGACTGCTTGATTGCATGCAGATCTACTCGGGCGGGCTGGGGCTCCTGTCCGGCGATCATCTGAAGGCCGCAAGCGACAACGATTGTTCTCTGACTGGCGTTGGCCTTCTTTATCAACGCGGCTATCTGCAGCAGTATCTCAACCCGGACGGATGGCAGCAGGAACGAATGACGCTCAACGATTTCTATACGCTGCCGCTGCGGCCTGTCACCGGTGCGGATGGGCAAGAAACGATAGTGAGCGTCACCTTACCGACGGGCGAAGTTTTCGTAAAGGTCTGGGAGATTCTCGTCGGCCGTGTACAGCTTCTGTTGTTGGATACGAATATTCCCCTGAACACGTCCGCCGAACACCGCGAAATCACCGATCAGCTCTACGGGGGTGATATTCACAAACGCATCCGGCAGGAGATCGTTCTTGGTATCGGCGGCCTGCGTGCCTTGAAGAAACTTGGCTTGAAACCGACCGTTCACCACATGAACGAAGGTCATTCCGCATTCCTTGCCATTGAACGCATTCGTATACTCATGCAGGAGAACGGTCTCACCTTCGAGCAGGCCCTCGAAGCGACGAGGCTGACGAACGTTTTCACTACACACACGTCCGTGCCGGCGGGAATTGACCTGTTCGACTCTTCACTGGTTTATGATTACTTCGCTCGGTATTGCGAGCAGGCGAATATACGGTTCGAGAAACTGCTGGAGCTAGGGCGAACCAATATGCAGGATCCGGCCGAGCGGTTCTCGATGGCCGTTCTGGCCTTGAAGACTTCTGCTTTTCGGAACGCCGTCAGTCTGCTTCATCGGTCTGTTTCACAGGAGATGTTCCAGAACCTGTGGCCGCGACTTCCGGTGAATGAAGTTCCAATTACATCCATCACGAATGGAGTGCATACTCCCACGTGGATCAACGGCGACCTGGCCGGAATTTACGACCAATACCTTCAGCCGGACTGGCGCGAGCGGCTGGAAGACACCAAGATGTGGGAACAGGTGCACGAGATTCCCGGTCAGGAACTCTGGGAGATGCACCGCAAACGGAAGCGCCGGATGGTCACTTACGTCCGCGACCGTGTTGCAAACTCGGCTGTGCAGCGTAAAGCTTCTGCGGCCGAAGTGAAGCGCCTGCAGGAAGTGCTCGACCCCGACGTTTTTACCATCGGCTTTGCCCGGCGCTTTGCGACGTACAAGCGAGCCACACTGCTGCTCCGTGATGTCACTCGGCTGAAACGCTTGCTCAATCATCCGAAGATGCCGGTCCAGGTTGTCATCGCCGGAAAAGCTCATCCCAAGGATCTGCCTGGTAAGACGTTTATCCGCGAAATCGTCGCTCTGTCGCGCGACCCGGAACTTTCTAAGCACCTGATTTTTGTTGAAGACTACAGCATCCAGGTAGCGCGTGAACTGGTGCAGGGTGTCGATCTCTGGCTGAACAACCCAAGGCGCGGAGAAGAGGCGTGCGGAACGAGCGGAATGAAAGCCTCGGCAAACGGCGTCTTGAACTTCAGCGTGCTGGATGGGTGGTTCGACGAAGCTTACGAGATCTCAGGCGGTTGGGCGATCGGTGACCGTGTTCCGTATTCGGAGGACCAGGACGACATTCACGCTAGCGCGATCTACTCGACCCTGGAAAACGAGATTGTTCCCTTGTTCTATCAGGGCAGTGATCAGGAGAGCCCGTCCGAGTGGGTAGCGCGCATGAAGACCTGCATCGCGCATGTAACGCCGAGATTCAGTGCCGGGCGGATGGTGCAAGAGTACATGTCTGAGCTCTACCAACCGGCCCACGATCTGTGGAACCAGACCAGCAGAAACAATTTCGATCGTGTCCGGCAGAAGACAGGTTGGGATAACCGGGTAAACCAGGCGTGGAACTCCGTTCGGTTTATCGATTTTGGGGACACGCCTGGCGATCAAGTGATGAGCGGCTCAGCTGTTCCGTTGCGAGCTACTATCGACTTAGCAGGCCTAAAAGCCTGCGACGTTCGCGTGGAGGCGGTCATCGGCCGCATAGGAAGCAACGGTCAGTTGCAGGATAGCTATGCGCTTTCGCTATCGCCTGTGGAGGAGAAGGGTTCGGCGGTCACGTTTGCGAGTGAATTTACGGTGCAACAAACAGGCCGAATAGGTTATTCGGTCCGGGTTAGTCCGAACCATTTCGATAACCCGATAACCAGACCCTGCAATGCATTACTAAAGTGGGTCTCTGACTAAAACTTTTTTGAACGAGCGCGAGCGATTTTTGATCAATGCCGCTGGCGTTCGTTCTCAAACCGTGGTACATACTAGATCAGGTGCAGGCGGATTCTGCTAAGTAAACAAGATCCTCTCGCAATTGCAGATACCGCTCTCTCCAGAGAGATTTCCAGCACGACATCGTCAGCATTTCCTCATGTAAGGGCCCATCGTCCGGGCGTCGCGGAGGCACTCTAAAGCTCGCTTCCGGG
Organism: Acidobacteriaceae bacterium; assembly: GCA_019243205.1. Classification (GTDB taxonomy): domain Bacteria; phylum Acidobacteriota; class Terriglobia; order Bryobacterales; family Bryobacteraceae; genus Bog-105. The sequence goes on from JAFAUR010000194.1 coordinate 7,749, forward strand.
CAAGTGATGCAACGTAAGTTGGATTTGCACTCGACGTAATTCAGGTCCCGGGAACAACTCTGTTGTGCCCTGCAATTGCAGGAGGACCGAATCAAGGAGCCGATCAACGACAATGGACGGAGATCGCAAATACAAACAACACGGGTACCAGGACAGTGGCCGCGGACCAGATTCCTACCGCCACGAACGACCGCGGCAGGGACCAAAACTTCCTCTGGACATAACCGGTCCAAAGCTCCCGAGGCTGGTCCAATCAGTAGCGGCAGCCCGGTGCTTTAATTGCGCTACAACCTTGGCGCCGGATATCGACTACTCAGGCGCGTGTCCAAAATGTGGAACTGCACTCCACTGTTGCAAGCAATGCGTCAACTTTGACTCGTCCACCCGTTTTCAGTGCCTCAAGCCGATCCCGGTGCGTATCCCGGTTAAAGACCAGGCGAACACCTGTGAGCTGTTCCGGCCACGTGTGACAGTGGCCAGAGACGTGCAGCCTTCTGCGCCAGCGTCTCGCTTGTCGGACACGAGCGTCATTCCGGCTCCCCGAAATGCAAACGACGCTCGCGCCGCGTTCGACAGCTTGTTCAAGAAATAGTGGCCGCCCCGAAAATCAAGAAAAAGGCAACGGCAAATCAGACCACCGCTGTTCCGAGGCAAGGAGCTATCCCTTGTCTCATCCTGGTTATCCTGATCCTCGCGGTTGTGGCGTTCTTCTTCTTCGCCGGTTTCCACGTTGGTTGATTTCCCATGAGTACACGAA
>JAFAUR010000179.1 GCA_019243205.1 Acidobacteriaceae bacterium
TTCAGCAGGGTTGTGGCTGCACGGCTTCTCAACGTAGACGTGCTTGCCGGCCTGCAGCGCCGCGATAGCCATTGGCGAGTGCCAGTGATCGGGAGTCGCGATCGTAATCGCATCTACATCTTTCGCCGCGAGTATGTTGCGGAAATCCTTATCGGTTCCCGGCATATCGCCGAAGCTCTTCTGGACTGCCCCGGCAAACTTCTGAAGAGTGTTGCTGTCGACATCGCAGACGTGCGTAATTCTTGCGCACTTCTCGTTTGCCTTTAGAGAAGAAAGGTGAGCACAGCCGCGGCTATGAAGCCCGATCACCGCAAAGTTGAGTCGGTCGTTCGCGCCCGATATTTGAGAGTAGCTTTTCGCGCTTGAGCTTAGGCCCAATCCCGCAGTTGCCGCTGTGACGGTATGAACAAAAGTACGTCGTGAGATCACTTCTTTCTCTTCCTTCAGCGCACCGCGCTGTTTCATCTCCTGTCCGCAAGCCTATCAGACGGCACTCGGACATTCATCGAAGTAATCTCATCAAAGCGGCTGCGGTCGAATGGCAAGGAAGCTGATGAGAGCGGATGAAGCCGGCCGAATGATTTCAGTGACTCAAGACGAAGATCATGCGCATGTGAACCGGATCGGTTGAGATCGAAGGAGTCATCGATTGCGCCGCCGAACGTTCCGGGCTGAAGGATTCGCTCGGACTTACTTGAAAGGTGGCCAGTTAGGGCGTTGAGGATACCTTCAGCGATTGTGAACAGGATTGACCTACTCTGGTTTCCTGCTCAAAATCCCGTTCACGCCGGTGGCTTTACTCCGGCGCCGGATGGTAATGGCGCCCATCCTTTGTATACCCTTTTTCTGGTGACAGGTTCAGCGGCTCCTGCAACTGAAACGTCAGTACGGTTTCTGCCGGAACATGCACTTTGCTACCGCGCGTCGCCGTTTGGCCGATCGCACCGGCCGCACCGCCCGCGAGAGCTCCAATACCGGCGCCCTTTCCGCCGCCCGCGACCGCTCCCAGAATCGTCCCGAACAAGGCACCGCCGCCAACAAATTTTGCCGTCCTGCCATTGCCTCCGACGCCGTCTTTTTGCTCGCCGCGCTTCGTCACGTCATAGGTCACAACGCTGTAGCGTTTGCCCTTGATTACGATTGCATCCAGGTCGAGAGCCACCTCGTGATTTCCGATGTCCCGCACCATCAGCTCTGCGTCGGAGCCATGCGGGATGGCAATTTTGCTATCCGGGTCGTAAACATCCCGATCCACCGCCCCCGGGTAAACTCGTCCGTTCCCCGTGTCGCGGGCCTCAATGTCGGTATCGGCGCGGACAGTAATTACTGTGCCGGCCGCAATCGTTTCGGCGCGTACCGCGGTGATGAAGCCGACCGCGATGCACAATCCAAGTAGTATTCGTGAACTCATACCAATCATGAGCCCGTTGCGAAGCTTTTTGTTGGTCAAGTCACTGGTTCGGCAGAGCCGAAAAATTAGGGCATTGCGATATTCAGTCCGGTGAACGTGAGTCCTCCCTGAATGTTGGAGGATGCAGCTTGCGTTCGGTCACAGAACCCCGAAAAGGCGAGTGTTGTTTACCGACCCCGGATTCGGGCTCGCTTTAATAGCCGACTGAAAATCTCTGCCGTCTGTGCTGGGGCCGTTCCAGCTCATCGACCATCGCTATCGCGTAGTCTTCCATCGAGATTCGGCTTTCACCCTTCTCATTCGTAACGAGATTATCTTTGCCCAGGCGGAAGTGCCCCGTCCGCTCGCCAGGATCCAAATAAGCGGCCGGACACAAACAGGTCCAGTCGATCGAGCATGACTTCAAAACCTCAAGCGCTTTCACGTGGGATTTCGCAATTTGTGTCCACTCGGGGGGCAGATGTCCGGAATCGACCAGTGATAAGCCGGGCGACATTTCTAGGGTACCGGCGCCTCCGACCATTAGAAAGCGTGCGACACCGCTTCGGCCAACCGCCTCCACCAACCGCTTCGTTACGGCGACCAGTTCGTCAGTGTCACTCTGCGGTGGACCATAAGCGCTAATTACAGCGTTCGTCCCACGAATGGTTTCGGTCGTCCGGTTTACATCGGACAAATCGTCGAGAGCAATCATTACGTGCTCTTGCCCCACGAAGCCATTGCGCTCGCGCGAAGCCGCGAGCACATCGTGGCCTCGGGTCAACAGCTCGCGCAAGATCCGAGTTCCAACCCTCCCGGTCGCGCCGTACAGAACCACTCTCATTAGAGGCTCCCATTACTGCGTTCGGTTTTCCACGGTTCGCCTTCATCCGGCGCCATCACGGTAGCCCAGCGCTCGGCAATCTTGTTTCCTTCGAACCGCCACTCAACAAAGCCATGGAATTGCATTCTTTTCTTGGAACCAGGATCTGTCCAGCGCCAGATATTACGGCAGATTACTTTGTCGTCCTCCGCGACAATATCTTCGATGCTGATGTGAAGATCTTGCATTGCTTCATACATGCGCATCATCATCTGTTCGTCGCCATCTACCCCTGTGGGCTTGCCATTTGGGCCATCGTGGTCGTAGAAGTCGGGCATCATGTTCTTCCGAATAACGGCCGCGTTTCGCATGTTTACGAACCCTTCGAAATGGCCCTTGACAAGCTCTTTCATCTGCTGGGGCGTCAAAGTCGTTCCCATTGTCAGCTCCTGGCGTTACGATAACGGTGGGAATGGTTCGCTGTCGTCGAGTCGAACATATCATGCGTCCTGAAATCTGAGAAGGACGCACATTTTTGTAAGCCCCTAACGCTCGGAGGGAACCATGAAAAGCGATTTCGGATGCCCCGTGCAGGGCACGGCGAACGTCATCGCGGGCAAATGGAAGGTTCTCATCGTTTGGCAGCTGTCGTTCGGATTACGCCGGTTTGCGCAACTTCGCGATCTGATCTATTGCCGGGTGTGAGCGAAAAGGTACTGTCGGCTCAACTCAAGGAATTGCAGCAGGATGGCGTGATCCGCCGGCTAGCTGTAAATACTGTCCCTCCAGAAGTAAGTTATGAGTTGACCGATGCGGGCAAGGAACTCGTAACAGTCATGGAAGCGATGTGTGCATGGGGAATAAAAAGGCTCGGGATACAACCGAAATGGCCGCGGGTCGCGACATCCGAAGTTACACTCCCCGAAAGATCGGGCGCTTGAAAGCCGCCTTTTCAGATCACGGCAGGACGCCTTCTGAAGCTGGCCGCGCTTTCAATCCCATAATATTGGCAAACGTCAGAGCACTCGCGGCGTGTAGCGATATAGTGATCTCTACTGCGCTGAATCCATGCTTCGCCTTTGCCTCGCCCTGGTTGCCGCGGCCAGTACTGCTCTTGCTTTTGCCACCAACAACGGAGAAGTCGATTTCCAGCGGCAGGTCCGTCCCATCCTTTCTGACAACTGTTTTCTGTGCCATGGTCCCGATAAAGGTACGCGAATGGTGGATCTGCGGCTCGATATTCGGGAAGGTGCTTTCGCCGCACGCAAGAACGGGTATCCGGTTGTGCCGGGCAAGCCGGATGAGAGCTTGATTGTCAAGCGGATCTATTCGAACGATCCCGCGTTCCGCATGCCGCCCGTGTTTGCGCACAAAGTGCTGACGCAGCAACAGAAGGACATTATCCGCCGCTGGATCGAGCAAGGAGCCAAATGGAGCCAGCATTGGGCTTTCATTCCGCCGAACAAAGCTCCGTTGCCGCGGGTCAAACAAGCTGACTGGCCGCGCAACGAGATTGACCATTTCATCCTGGCCCGGATGGAGGCGAGCAGTCTCGAACCTGCACCGGAAGCGGACAGACGCACTCTCATCCGCCGAGTC
>JAFAUR010000373.1 GCA_019243205.1 Acidobacteriaceae bacterium
ACGCCGCCAAATTCACCGCGCTCGACAACGATCACCGCATGATCGGACCCTTCTGCAGTTGGATCCTCCGAATCCCCAAACGTTCGAACAAAGATCTCGATCTCGGGGGACTTCAATCCATCACTGTCGAATTCGAAGGCAGAAACCGGTCCTTTGTCCCGTCCCCGGATTCTGCCTCGGATCGGTGGCGCTGACCATCCCACTACCTCGGTCTGCGATCCTCTGCAAAAGCCGTGACAAAAGAGATTGACGACATATGCGTTCAACTGATTTTTTCGGCGATGGCGTAAGATGAGGTTCATCGCGGGAGCTCCCGCCGCGATGCCATCGAAGTCTTCCGAATGACTGCTTATTCTGCTTCTGCTGCCTGGCAGATTAGCCGCTGACTCGGATAGATCCTGTGTGACGTTAGTGCTCAATCTGAAGTGATCCGGCGCGACAAAGCTGAGCAGCAGTGTGAGGCAGATCGCCGGATCAGTTTAGATTGAGCCGTTTGAAGGAAGGCGAGCGCGTTTGCGGCGGACGCGGCCAGTTTGGCAAACAGCCGCTATGGATTTTGAATCCGATTTCGAAGCTTCGGATGAGGCTGGTAAGGTAGGGCGTGTTCAACCTGACGAGTTAGAAACATCCGCAGAAGGTCGAATACTCGGTTTTCAGCCACGGCAATGCGCCTGCAAACGCTGGAATAGGCGTGAAAGCTGCCACTCGGACACACGGAGAGCGCAGATGCCGGTGCATCTGTTGAGTTCGCCGCAACTTGAGATTTGCTAAGAGCTATCAATGTGAATCCTTGATTGTGCCGATTGGAAATTGAGTTCGGCAACGGTAAACCGCTGCATCAAGAGCATTGAGCCGCCACAGCGAGGGCACTGCCATACAGACCGGGAAGAGGTTTTGGGTTGGATGGAATCGACATTGCGCGGGGAAACCATCTGAAGCAGTTGTCGGCAGAGCGGCAACAGAGTTTTGCGGCAGCGATTGGCGAGGAAGCCGAAGAAGCGGATGCGCACAAAGCCATGCGGAAGCACATGCAGAAGAAAGCGGCGCAGAAACTCCTCAGCTGTCACCGTCATCAGCTTCTGTTTGCTGCGATGGGCGTAATCCTTCCAGCGGAACGTGACCCGACCGTCAGCGAAGTTTACGAGTCGGTGATTGGAGATGGCAACGCGATGAGTGTAGCGAGCCAGGTACTGAAGAACATGCTGCGGACCGCCGAACGGCGGCTTGGCGTACACGACCCAGTCTTGGCGAAATAGGGATCGGAGAAAAGAACGGAAGGTGCGTTCTTGTGCCAATGATTGAAGACTGCCCGGAAAGGCTAACTGTCTTTTGCGAAACGCTCGCTTCAATCCAGCCGTGAACTTGCCGCGAAACACCCGACCGAGCACTTTCACGGGAAGAAAGAATGCGTAGCGAAGACGAACCCAGTGCTGGTGATCGAGCGAAAGACCACCCGCTGGAATCACAACATGAGCATGTGGATGGTGCAGCACGTTCTGACCCCACGTATGCAATACGCTCATGAAGCCAATGTCAGCGCCCAGATGCTTGGGATCGGCAGCGATCTCTAAGAGTGTGGCTGCGCTAGCACGGAACAGCAGGTCATAGAGGATCCTTTTGTTAGCCAGTGCGAGTGGCGAAAGCTCATGTGGCAACGTGAACACCACGTGTACGTAAGCCACATCGAGCAGTTCCTTCTGACGAGCTGCGAGCCACTGATCACGCGCATTGGTTTGACACTTTCCGCAATGCCGATTACGACACGAGTTATACGAAATGGCCTGCTGGCCGCAGCGAGAGCACTGATCCAGATGGCCGCCGAGCGCGGCCGTGCGACAGCGCTCGATAGCCCGCAGCACGCGAAGATGCTGCCATGTCCATCGGGATCGGTTTTTCTCGATAAAGCTTTTGCCCGCTGCTCGAACGATGCCGGCCACCTCGAAAGGTGGCGAGCTCATTTCCTGTGCAGTTTGCGCGAGCGCTTCACTTGCTTCGGTTCAGAGAACTGGACCTTATCGATGGGTGTGCCTGCCGCTTTGAGATGACGTTCCGAAAGATGCAGGTAGATGGAGGTCGCTTTGAGGTCACA
>JAFAUR010000506.1 GCA_019243205.1 Acidobacteriaceae bacterium
GGCGACGAAGGAGCGCAGGTACTGGCCGGTTTCATTGAAACGCTCGGCCAGCGAGCGGCCAGCCTGGACCAGGACATCGCGCACGGTGGCGTCGCGCGTGCATTGATACCAGCGATGGTAGCCGGATAGAAAAATGAATCCGAGGTCGTGCACATCGACGTCGCACATGCGCGCCTGCAGCGGCCGGCTGTAGCGGATGGCCTGCTCCCACCAGAAGCGCGAGTCCGGCTTATCGGGCCCGAGGTGTTTATAGAAGAGCCACATCATGCCGGGCAGAAAGCCATCGCACCAATGCGTCCAGGCGGGGCCGTCATGCTTCCATTTGCCCTCGGACGTGTACATCGGGTAGAAGTCGGGATGAGTTTCGACGAGGCGTCTGATTTGTCGCTGGCCGAAGCGAAGCGCGTTTTCGAATGACTCCCGGTCGGAATCGTGTATGAATTGAATCACTTCAGGTCCCTGCGCTCACATTATAAGTAAGCGTTTTCCGCTCTGCTACGATCGGGGTGAATGGCAACCAAAGTGACGATCGTCAACAACGGGCCGATCCGGATCGAAGGCGATTTCAGTATCCACGATTCGGAAGGAAATTCATACGGGCTCGGCGGGCGATCTGTGATTTCATTGTGCCGTTGCGGGATGGCGGAGAATAAACCGTTTTGCGACGGATCACACGGGCGGAACGGATTTAATTCGCAGTGTAAAGCCAGAGACCTTCCTGCTCCCCAACCCAAGATTCAGCCGGTCGCATAAAATCTTTAGCAATATTTGTCCTCCCGGCGCGAGTTCTCGACGTCAAGAGAGTAGCTCCGAATGGGTTCAGTTTCCAACACTGGCGGGATAACGGGACCGGAAACAGGGGGAGCGGCGGTCGGTACCGCTTCGCTGAAATCGGGTAGCCGCCTGATTGAGCTGGACATCCTGCGCGGGTTTCTGCTGCTCTGGATGACACTGACTCATTTGCCTACGAAGGCAAACATCATTTCGAATCAGACGTTTGGTTTCGTGTCGGGCGCGGAAGGTTTTATCTTCCTTGCCGGGTTTATGGTGGGACAGCTGGAGTCGCGCAAAGAGAGCAGGGCCGGTGCCGCGGCGACGGTGCGCGACATCGGGCGGCGGACTTGGCGCATTTACGTCTACCACTCCGCGCTGGTGGCACTCGCGTTCACGGTATTCGCGAAATTCAGTGTTGCTTACCATCGGATGGCGATTCAGAATCTGCTTTCCTATTACCTGCAGGATTCAAAACACGCTGTTATCGCGGCGGCGTTGTTATTGTACCGGCCATCGTTGATGGACATCCTGCCGATGTATATCGTTTTTATGGCTCTGACTCCGGTGGCCAGGAGAATCGCGCACCGCTGGGGCTGGGATCCGTTGGTGTATGCAAGTTTCGGGATCTGGGCGGCGGCACAGTTTGGATTGAGAGCGTGGCTCTACCGACAGGGTCGGCTTTTCGGATTGGACGTTCCGGAGACCTCGACCGGCGCGTTCGATCTCTATGCCTGGCAGCTGCTGTGGCTGGTGGCGCTCGCGCTTGGGACCATCTACGCCGAGCGCTTGCGCGAAGCAAACGATGCGCACGCGGCTGACGATGGCTCCGGATTGCAGCCGTGGCTGGTGCGACTGTCCCTGGTCGTTGCCGGCTGTTTTCTCGTGCTGCGTTACAGCCCCATAGATCGATTGATGGATCCGAACGTTTATGGATGGCTGATCGATAAATGGCACTTGGGGCCGGCGCGCGTGATCAACTTCACCGCGATTACAGTGGTGCTGGTACGGTTTGGGACACGCATTGCGTCGCCGCGGTTTCTGAGGCCGCTTGCGGCGATGGGACAAGCGTCGCTCGAAGTTTTCTCCGTCCATGTCTTTTGTTGCTTGTGCGGAGTTGCGCTGAGCCACGATGCCGACCCGAACCTTCCACTGTGGCAGCAGGCTTTGCTGCTGGTGTTCACGTTATCGGCGCTGTTCGCGACCGCGTACTTCGTGCGCTGGAAGAGGGCGCGGGGAAGGTCTGCTGCGCAAGCTGGGCTGGCCCTGGCGGTGAACTAGCTGCTTTATTCGGAAAGTATGCGGATATCGCTCAGATTCCGATAGTCTTCGGCGTAGTCGAGCCCGTAACCTACAACGAACTCGTCGGGTATGCTGAATCCGACGTATTTCACTTCGACGGGCTGAATGCGACGCTCGGGTTTATCGAGCAGGGTTACAATCTCGAGGGATTTGGGATGGCGCTGCGTCAAGAGGCGGCGAAGATAACTGAGCGTTACGCCGCTGTCGATGATGTCCTCCACGATGAGCACGTGCTGGCCTTCGATGTTGACGTCTAAGTCACGCGTTACCTTAACCTGTCCCGAACTTGTCTTGGCGCTGCCGTAACTGGAGATGCCCATGAATTCGATGCGCACGTTGTGACGATTGAGGGCGCGAGCCAAATCGGCCATGAACATGAAAGAGCCCTTCAGGATGGAGACGAGGTAAAGCGGCCGGCTGTGGGGATAATCGCGATCGATTTCGGCGGCCAGTTCACGAACGCGATTTTGAATTTGATGGGAAGAAAGCAAGACGCGGCTGGCGTTTGAGGACACCTCTGCATCTTAGCGATGGTGCGCCCGTATTTTCGATTTGTTGTTCGTGTTAGTCGGCGCGGGCGATACGGAGACGAGTACTTTCAAGACCGATGTGGATGTGAGGAGCTGTAGCAGCGCCGGCCACGGCATTGCGGAAAGCGATGTAGGGCACCCGGAGCTGCTGCAGAAGCTGGCAGAGCCACATGCCTTCCGGCGTTTGCGGATTGAGGGCGACGTCGACTCGATTGCGATGATCGAGCTGCATGGACTGATGAAGCAGCGTTTGGCCAAGCGCGCTGACGGGCAAATCGTGATTGAAGTGCTTGCGGAATTCACCTGAAATGGTGGGCAGATCGTCGAGGGTGAAATGCCCGTTGCCCTCGAAACGGGTCATTGAATTCTGGAGTGTCGGGAGGCCGGCCTGGGCAGCGCGTTCCAGCTGTCTTTCATTTTCCGCCATCGCGTGTAGATCTCGAAGGAGTTTGGCGCGGTTTTGGGCCAGTTCGAGAACGCGCCCGCGGGCATCGAGCTCATCCCGAAACTGCTGGAATTCGGCGCGCGAGATAATCCCCTGGTCGACAAGAAGCTGCCGTTCGTCCGCCAATTTCTGCTGCCGTTCGAAGCGGCGGCGGGCAGCCGCCACCATATCGACGGCCTCGGTGTCGGTCAATTTTTCCACCTGTGGCTGCCCATATAGGGTCTCGGAAAGGATCAATTCGTCTTCGGCGTCGGCGAGACGGGATTCAGCCTGGTCGAGTTGGCTTTTCGGCAGCGTGCCGTTAGCGACGAGGGGCCGGACGCGTTCAACTTGCTGAGAAGCATGATCGCGTAGGGTACGGGCCAGAGAGCTATAGGAACCGTCGGGTACAGAACCGGAATCGGCCCAACTGATTCTGGGAAGTACTACGGTTAGGGTGAGGAAGAGCACACAACTGCCCACCCTTTTCCCACATGGACTCATCTGAGCTTAGTGTAGTACGCTAAGCGCAGGAGCCAGATACACACGAATTTTCCACTGTCTTCCCCCAACCTGGAACCGATTACCGCTTCCCATCAGGAGCTTCCGAACTGGATGGTTGCGGCCCACGCTGCGGAAAGCAGGAAAGCCCTCGATCTCCGAATCCTTGATCTCCAGGAAATCACATCGTTTACCGATTTCTTTATTATTTGCACCGCCAGCAACCCGCGGCAGGGGCATGCAATCGCGGACGAAATCGGGAAACAGCTGAAGCTGATGGGTGAGTTGCCGGTGAGTCTCGAGGGCTACGATCAGGCCGACTGGATCCTCATGGATTACGGCGACTTCATCGTTCACATCTTTTCGGAGACAGCCCGCGCCTACTACGACTTAGAACGGCTGTGGCGGCACGCCAAAACGGTCGCCACCGCTGAACTGCAAGGCAAGGCACAGATACAGAGTTAGTACTCTTCCGGGCGGTACGCTCGGAGAAAACAGTGTCTTTTTCCCTTCTATAATGAAGGTGAGGAGTAACATACTCTTCATATTTGTTGCTTAGAGGATCCGGGCTCCCACAGGGAGCATGGTACGGCTTCGGGTGGGTTTAAACAGATGAACCATTTCGGCGCGCTTACGCCCCGACACTTCCAGGTCCTGCATACGATCGTCCAGACATACATTGAGACGGGAGAACCGGTCGCGTCTCGTGCCATTGCTCGTAAATTTCCCATGAGTCCTGCGTCGATCCGGAATATGATGGCGGATTTGCTGGAAGAAGGGTACCTGTCTCAGCCGCACACTTCGGCGGGGCGGGTTCCGACGGAGCGCGCATATCAGAGCTATGTGAAAACGCTGCTGGGTAGCCGGATTGTACAAGCGGAACTTGACCGCCTACACTCATTGATCCAGCGCGAAGGAAGCGTGGAAGGCCGGATTGAGCGATCGTCCAAGCTGCTGACCGAGATCACGCGACAGTTCGGGATTGCGGCGGCTATTCCCACCGAGAACCAGACGCTTGACCAGGTGGAGTTTCTGGCTCTGCCGGACCGCAGAATCCTGATGGTCGTGGTTACGCGTGATCGCCTGGTGCGAAACAAGGTGATCACGGTCGACGATCCCATTTCACAGGACGAGCTGTCCTCGATACGCAACTACATCAACTACAACTTCGGCGGCTGGGGACTGGGGAGCATCCACCGGGAGCTGAAGCGACGCCTGGAACTGGAATCGGCGGCCTATGACGCGATTTTGAAGCGTGTCAGTCTGTTCTATTCCAAAGGGCTGCTGGATCTGGGACTGATGCCGGAGGTTTACTTCGATGGTGCGGAAAACCTCATCGGCTTGGATCTGCATCTTACGCGGGAGCGCATGCGCGAGTTGTTTCGGGCGCTCGAAGAGAAGAAGCGGGTTCTGCAATTGCTCGAACGCTTTCTCGAGCCTTCGAATGGCGAACTGTCGGTCCAGGTGGGATTGTCTGACCTGCATCCGAGTATGAGCGAGTTGTCACTGATAGGAGTACGGCTGAATCTGCCAAACGGGCTGGATGCGCATGTTGCGGTGTTGGGGCCGATGCGCATGAACTATAGCCGGGCGGTATCGGCTGTGCTGCATGTCGGGCAGGCGTTTAAGTCAGCCACGATGTAAACGTACGTGATCAGATTTGAACGGACATCTCGGTGGGCGTGTAATGTTTCAGATACGAACAAACGCTCCGCTGTCGAGTGTCTCCAATTCCGCTTGCTGACCGGCTCAAACGATGTCACATCCGCGGAACGCGCATCTTCTGTCCAAGGTGATGCTTTTGCACCCCCAACCTCATCTCCTCGCAGGCCGGGAACTTCCGGGTTGCCGGCCCAGCCAACGACCGCAACAGGAAAGCACGCTCTCCGCGGACACCTATCATCAAGCGCAATGCGACCGAAAAACAACTTGAGTCGCTAGCCGTGATTGAGGTGATGGTCCCATAGCCTTCAAAGAATTATCCGATCATCTTCGATCGCACACCAGGTCGTATGGCAAGGTGGCAAGGATCGGATGGTCTTCCAACGGTGTGCACTATTCCCGGCAGCCAAGGAAGCTTCATGGCTTCGGATGCAGACCTCGGTACGATGTCCACATGGTTTCCCGGCCTGTGCCCGCGGGGCTCGCGGCGCTCCTTCTGCAACTGGCTCACGTTTCTGCGCAAACGGCGCCTCCCGCGCCACCAAAAGAGGTGGCTGGTATTCCCGCCAACTACGATGAGGCGAAGGTCGGTAGCTACACACTGCCGGATCCACTCCGTCTATCGGACGGCAAGGCGGTGGAGGATGCGAAGACCTGGTACACGGAACGCCGACCCGAGATTCTTCGCCTGTTTGAAGACAACCAGTTCGGACGTAGCCCTGGCGCACCGGCAGATCTGCCCTACGATCGTTTCGATCCTGGCACGCCCGCCTTTGACGGCGCCGCCATCAGGAAACAGACCACAATCTACTTCTCCCGCGACAAAGCCGGGCCCAAAATGAACCTGCTGGTTTATCTCCCCGCGAAGGCCCGGAAACCGGCCCCGCTACTCTTATGTATCAGCTTCTCCGATAACTCCGTTGTCGTTGATGATCCTGGAATCCGAGAGGGTGAGGTTTGGAACAGAGAACATAAAAAAGTTCCGGGCAAGCAAGGAATGGCAATCGGCAGGATTGACGTGCTTCCGCTTATCAACGCCGGCTTCGGTTTTGCAACTGTCTACTATGGGGATATCGAGCCAGATTTCAACGGTGGCCTGCCCTACGGCGTGCGCGCTCTCTACTTGAAGCCTGGACAGAAACAGCCCCTGCCTGATGAGTGGGGCGCGATCGCTGCGTGGAGTTGGGGCCTGAGCCGGGCACTTGATTATCTTCAAAAGGACCCACAGATCGACCGTGAGCGAGTGGCGCTGTACGGCGCTTCGCGGTTAGGAAAGACCGTACTTTGGACAGGCGCTCGCGATACGCGCTTTGCCACCGTCATCGCTTGCTGTTCTGGCGAGGGAGGCGCTGCGCTCAGCCGCCGCAACTACGGCGAAACCATCGCCCATCTGACCGCCCCAAGCCGCTATCCGTATCAGTTCTGCGGCAACTACGCCAAATTCGCCCAGCATGTCGATCAATTACCGGTTGACGCCAATATGCTGATTGCATTGATGGCCCCAAGGGCTCTACTCTTGCAAACCGGCAGCACCGACTATTGGTCTGATCCAAAGGGTGAATTCTTAGCCGAAGTAGCGGCGGGTCCCGTCTACTCACTGCTTGGTAAGCGGGGATTGGATACGGCCGAATGGCCCTCTCCAGGTGTCCCCATCATGCATACCCTCGGATACTACATGCATTCGGGAGGGCATGGGACCCTTCCGAGCGACTGGGCGCAGTTTCTGAAATTTCTCGAGCTTCATCTCGACCCATCGAACACGACTGCTAACACGCATGGCTCCGCAAAAGCCAACTAAACTGCGAATTGATGAGACAGTGTCGCGTCGCCAGACTGCTGTGTGTACTGAAGACCTCCAAAGTTGAAACCTGCTGCACGGCTGTTGATCTCTTCTCACCAGCCGGAAGAACGTTGGTCATTGAGCGCATTGCGCGCTTGGGCGTGTTGGCGGGTACTGTTCTTTCTCCGCTTCGATTTTCAGGCTGCCGCTTCGGGGGCTACTTCCTGCAGCGTCAGCTCCGCGGCGGCAACTTGAGCTACACGTGTCCTGTTTGCCCGCCACCAACCGCTGGCGGCAATTGAGACTTGAATGATAAGAAACGGCTCCATGCAAAACGCGTATCGCGAGTTGCCGCAGAAAGTCATTGTCGTGACGAGGATGCCTAGAAAGATGGCGAGCGTCACAATTCCCAGGCGCTGGTCGAGCCATTTCCCTGATACCAGGACAGAGAGAAACGTCAAGTAAAGCAAAAGACGAGGAACCGAAGCGGCGTAGGCTTTCACGTTGGGAACCCAAGGCAGAGGCCAGAAGCTGCGCAGGATGCGGCCCAGTTCAAGTCTCGGATACAGGACCCAGTTCGCCCGCAGGAAGGCCTTTCCTTGGTCCATGTAATACTGATCAACCTGCACTTCGTTCATATGCCGCGCTAGAACCCGCTTAGGTATCTCGCCGGGAATATCGTCCGGAAATGCCCAATATCCCAGGCGATCGAGATCAGTCGCGACTAACGGGTTGTTACCGCCATAAAAGGTCTCGCCCTGTACGGCGCTCAGCAAGAACTTGCCGGAAACGCTATGATTTCGGAGCGCCCACAAGGCACTTGGGACGAAGAATAGAGAACTCAGCGCGATGAACTGCCGCCAATGCCGAAGCAGGGCTCGGTTACACATCAATGCCGAGATGGCAAGCAGGGCAGGGAAGATGAGGAAATTCGGCCTGGACAGAACCGACAAACCGAGTACCAGAGCAGCGACGGCCCGGAGGCGTTTAGTGAACAACAGCAATAAGCCGAGAGTCACGGTGGCTACCCACAGGGGTTCTGAAGCCCCGGAATCCAGGAGATGGAGGGCAGATGGGTATAAGGCGAACAAGATCCCAGCGAGTCCGGCAGCAATGGGGTCCGGCATTAGTTTAAACGTCAGCAGAACGAGCAAAGCGGCAGCGAAGGCGTGGAAGGCGAGGGTACTAGTCCGGAGCAGCACCCGTGGATTCGCGTGCGGAAAGATCGAGCACGGTATTGCCAGGGTCAACGGCCATTCAGGAACGCGTGTCAAGTCCGGGGAGTTTTGCCAGATGCCGTCCGTCAGGATGTAACCCCGGCCCGCAGCTAACGATTGGGCTAATGAGATATATAAGGGTCCGTCACCGCCTGCTTCGCGCTCGAGGGGGCCAGACGCCCGCAGGGCGGTGAATCCGGCTAGGAGTGCGAGAATCAGAACTCCTAATGCAACAAGGTACGGTGGTTTCCGATGCTTCGGTCCGGAGACCTCGAGCCTGCATGGCGAAGTCTCATGTCTGAGAAATTTGCTCCGATTACCGATTGCCTGCAACGTCACGATGTTCGTCTTTTCGGCAGGCCGGCCTGTTCCTTTAGGCGCTTACGTTTGGTGTACGTGGCCGGCCTAAGCCGCTGGGCTCCGTGGCGCGACAGGAAAGCGAGTTTGATTAACCGGTTCTAAGATGCTCTAATAGAGATGTAGCGTGATGGAGTGGGCGAAAGCCCACTTTTTTGTTGCTCTCGAGGGTTTTGAGATGCCGGCCGTGGAACGATCCGGGTTGCTGAAAAAAATTACCGAACTCGGCGAACGTGCTGCGGAAGGCACCGGAATCGAGATTGCCGACATCCAATTGAAAGGCGCCGGAAAGAGCCGACTGTTGCGTGTGTACATTGATGCGCCGGGTGGAGTGACGCTCGGGCATTGCGAGACCATCTCGGAACGTTTGGGGAAATTGCTGGACGAAGACGATCCGATTCCCGATTCCGGGTACACGCTCGAAGTCAGCTCGCTCGGAGCGGAGCGCGCGCTTTCCAAGCCGAGAGACTTCGAGCGGGTGGTCGGTCAGAAAGTAGCATTGACACTGAACGAAGCGGTGAACGGACAAATGCGTGTTGAGGGCACATTGGTCTCTTTCACCGATGAGACACTTCAGCTCGAGGCTGCCGGTGGGGGGCGGATGGAAATACCGCTGAGCCGCGTGCAAAAGGCCAAGTTGAAGTTGGACTGGTAGTTCGTCCCCATCCCGTTCAAGATCCCGTACACAGCGAAAGATAGCAGCGAGAGTTTATTGCGAGTTGAAGAGGTTTAGATGGCTTCCATTTATCAATCCATTGAAATGCTGAGCAAGGAAAAGGGAATCGATCCGCAGATCGTGCTGGATGCGGTGAAAGACGCTATGCTTGCGGCGGCACGGAAGCATTTCCGCTCGGCAGAAGATCTGATCGCGGACCTGGATGAAGGCACGGGGAACATCCAGATCTACAGCGTGAAGCAGGTGGTGGATGCGGTGGAAGATCCACTCAAGCAGATCAGCCTGCAGTCTGCTCGGAAGATCAACAAAGACGCCGAGATCGGGGCGGAAATTCGGGAGCCGAAGCCGACGGACGTGCTGGGGCGCATTTCAGCGCAGACTGCCAAGCAGGTGATTCTGCAGAAAGTCCGGGAAGCGGAACGAGACACTGTGTTCTCAGAGTTCCAGGGCCGCTACGGTGAACTGGTCAATTGTGTCGTGAAACGGGCGGAAGGCCAGGATTACATCGTGGACATGGGAAAAACGGAAGCGCGGCTGCCGAAGAAAGAGCAATCGCGTGTCGAGAGCTTCAGCCTCGGCGACCGTGTTCGCTGCGTGATCAAGGGCGTGGAGCGAGCCGGGAAGAACTCCGGTGTGATTGTGTCTCGGGCGGCGCCGGAGTTAGTGATGCGGCTTTTCGAGCAGGAAGTCCCTGAAATCTATGACGGAACGGTAGCCATCAAGGCCTGTGCGCGCGAGGCGGGTGAGCGAACAAAGATAGCGGTCTTCAGCCGGGACCGCGATGTCGACAGCGTCGGCGCATGTGTCGGGATGAAGGGAATGCGCGTGCAATCCATCATCCGTGAATTGCGAGGCGAAAAGATCGACATCATCGAGTATTCCGACGATCCCATTCAGTACGTTACGAAGGCTCTGAATCCGGCGAAGATTTCACGAGTGACCATTATCGAGGCTGCAGACAAGCACATGGAAGTGGTCGTTGACGACCTGCAGCTTTCGCTTGCAATCGGCAAACGTGGTCAGAATGTACGGTTGGCGGCGAAGCTGATGGGCTGGAAGATCGATATCAAGAGCGAAGAAGAGAAGCGACGGGAAATGGAGTCGCGTATGGCCGACATGGTCATTTCGGGCGCGCCGGTATCGGTCTTGTTGGATCACGGGCTGGAGGAATCCGTGATCGAAGAACTGGTCGCAGCAGGCATTGGGACCGTCGAGAAGGTCGGGTCGATGACGCCCGAGGAACTCGAGGCCATCCCGAACTTCTCTGAGGAAACCGTCAGCCAGATTCAAACGGCGGTTGTTTCCTTCTACGGGCAGTACGACGACGAAGGACAACCGAGCGAGGATGAGGCTGCGCCTACGGATGCAGAAGCCATAGAAGAAGCCATTGACAAGAGCACCAATCCCGAAGAGCCGGGTGAGGCATCAGAGAGTCCTGGTGCTTTCGAAAACATCGAGACGGGAGTACTGGAGAGCGATTTGGCGAGGGGCGTGCCTGCGGAACTCGACGAGACGGATGAAGGCGAGGTACTGGATCTGGGACGAGTGGAAGGGCTGTCCGGAGCGCCCTCTTCGCTGCGCGAGTCGGTTGCTTCGGGCGGCGGAGAAGGCGAAAAAGAAGCTGAATCTGATACGATTGGAAAATCCGAGTAACAGGCCAATTTCGGGCGTTTGAAGGAGATTATTAGCAGTTTTATTCTATGAAGAAGATCAGAATCAACGAGCTGGCCCGCGAACTCGAGGTTAAACCTGGCGTCATTATCGACATGTTGCCGGAGTTAGGGGTAAGCGAGAAGAAGACACACTCCAGCTCGATCGACGAAGACGTGGCAGTGGTTCTTAAGCAGCGTCTGAGTGGTTCTGATGTGCCGCGCGAACCGGCCAACGGGCACAGAACCGAAGCCGAGCATGAGCCCGGGGCACGGGAGCAAAGGTTCGCAACTTCTTCGGCGGAAGAGCCGACGGGAGCTGCGCGGTCATTTCAGGGCCCGTTACAGCCTCCGGTGCGAGAAACTGCTTCGGGTTCCGACGCTCACGCCGAGACCCGCAGCGAAGGGGCGGACGCGGCCGGGGCAGGCCAGAGTACGGGTTGGGAGGAAAGTCCGGCAGCAGGGCGCCCGCTGGCGCGGCCGTTCGTTCCTCCGATTTCGCGAGCGCCAGCCACGCCAATACCGCCAACACCCGCGCCAGCGACGGCGATACCGCCTTCGCCAGCTACCGCCAGCGCTCCCGAAACACCGCAGGGGGCGGGTTCCAGTTCAGAGCCGGAGCGCCCGGCGCCCCGTTTCCAGCCGTTGAGACCGCCTTTGGGCGGCGGAACGGCACTGCATCCACCGCTCGCATCGCCGGGAAGCCCGGCAGCATCGCCTGGAACTCCTGCGAGACCTACTGTGATTCCGGCCCGACCGCTTCCGCAGACGCCGGCGCGGGCTGTTCCATCGCGGCCTGTTCCGCCTCCGCCCACGGGTCCACGGCAGCCGCTTCCCGCGGAAACGGCGAGGCCGCACAGTCCGATTCTGCCTCCGCGTGTGCCGCCTGGAGTACCGCAGCCGACCCAGCCGCAACAGCCGGCGGCGGCGTCTTCCGCGACGCCCGGGACACCGCAACCACCGCGCCCACCGCAAGTTCCGACCCACGTTGTCGCTCCTGGATCGCCGCAGACAGCGGCAGCCAGTGTTCCCGGTGCGCCAATTCCGTCGCGTCCAGCACCTCCGCGTCCTTCGCTGACGCCCGGGGCTCCGATTGCGCCCCGGCCGGCAGGTACACGGCCAACTCTAGCCGGCCAACCTGCCGCGCGGCCCGTAGTTCCGCCGCGACCGGATCTGGTGCAGAGGCTGCGGCAGCAGCAATCACAACCGCGACCGACTCCCGCAGCACCGGCCGCGCCGCGTCCTGGGGCTCCGGCCCGCCCTGCGATGCCTTCGCCCGGACAGCCCCAATTCCGGGGCCCGGTTCGCCCTGGCCAGCCCGTGATGCGCGGCCCCGGTCCCGGAGCGCCCGGTCAGCAATTCAGAAGGCCCGGCGGTGGACGTCCGCTTCATCCGACCAGCCTGCGTCCGGAACCGGCCACCATTCCAACGGAACAGCAAAGGCGTCATCAGGCGAAGCCAACTGGACGCCCGACTGCACGGAAGAAAGAGCAAGAGCAAGAAGGAAATCTGCGCGAGCGCGTCGCGAAGCGGCCAGTAGTTGTCGAGCCGCCTCCTATCGATCGAGAGATCACGGTTGCGGAGGGTATCACGGTCAAGGAGCTTTCGGAAAAGCTCGGCGTGAAAGCGAACCTGGTGATCAAGAAGCTCGTGGATCGAAAGATCTTCGCTACCATCAACCAGACCATGGACGTGAAGCTGGCCGAAGAGCTGGCGCGCGAGTTTGGCGCATCGACCAACCAGGTCAGCTATGAAGAAGAAGCGACCCAGGATGTCGAACAGGCCGAAGACAACAAGGAACTGGTGCGGCGGGCTCCCGTGGTTACTATCATGGGCCACGTCGACCACGGAAAGACATCGCTGCTTGACGCGATCCGCCAGACGAATGTCGCGGGACGCGAAGCGGGCGGCATCACGCAGCACATCGGTGCGTATTACATCGAGAAAAACGGCCGCAAGATCGTATTTATCGATACGCCCGGTCACCAGGCGTTTACGCGCATGCGTGCCCGCGGCGCTAAGGTTACCGACATTGTCGTTCTGGTGGTTTCCGCGGATGACGGCGTTATGCCGCAGACGCTCGAAGCCATCGATCACGCGCGGGCAGCCGGCGTGCCGATGATTGTGGCGATCAATAAGATCGACAAACCGGACGCACAGCCGGAACGGGTAAAGCAGCAACTTGCGGATCGCGGGCTGCTGGCAGAGGACTGGGGCGGCGATGTAGTCATGGTGCCGGTCTCCGCAAAGAAGGGCGAAAACCTCGACCTGCTGCTCGAGATGATTCTGTTGGTCGCCGACATTCAGGACCTGAAGGCCAACCCGGCGCGCCCGGCGTTGGGCACAGTTCTTGAAGCCAAGCTGGACAAAGGCCGCGGACCGGTGGCGACCATGCTGGTGCGGAACGGTACATTCCGCGTGGGCGACTTCTTTATCTGCGGCGCCCTGTTTAGCAAGGTGCGCGCGATGTTCGACGATCGCGGTAATCCGGTGAAGGAAGCCGAGCCCTCCATGCCTGTGGAGGTAATCGGCCTGGAGAGCCTGCCCGAAGTGGGTGATACGTTCCAGGTGGTTTCCGATACTTCGAAGGCCAAGCAGATTGTCATCTACCGCGAATCCAAGGCGCGCGATGTCGCGATGGCGAAGGGCGCTCGCGTGGCGACGCTCGACTCCTTGCGGCAGCAGTTCAAGGAAGGCGAACTGAAGGACCTGAACGTCATCATCAAGGCAGACGTTGGCGGTACGGCTGAGGTGCTTTCCGATACACTGCAGGCTCTCTCGAACGAGAAGGTGCGCGTCCGGGTGCTGCGAGCCGGGGTCGGTGCGATTACCGAAGACGACGTATTGCTGGCATCCGCATCAGAAGCGCTCATCGTCGGGTTCAACGTGCGTCCGGAGCGAAGCGCGCAGGCCGTTGCCGAGCAGCAAAAGGTCGACATCCGGTTGCACAGCATCATCTACGAGCTGATCGATGAAGTGAAGGTGGCGATGACGGGCATGTTGGAGCCGGTCTTCAAGGAGACCATCCAGGGCCACGCCGAAGTCAGGGAGACTTTCCGCATCAGCAAAGTGGGTACGGTTGCCGGCTGTTACGTTTCGGATGGTACGATACGACGCGACAGCCAGGTTCGAGTGCTGCGCGACGGCGAAGTGATCCATACCGGAAAGATCGACGCGCTGAAGCGATTCAAGAACGACGCGAGCGAAGTCAAGAACGGCCTCGAGTGCGGTATATCGCTGGCGAACTTCAACAACGTCCAGGTCGGGGACGTTCTCGAGATGTTCACGATGGAACGGATCGCTCCCGAGCTTCCACTTGCTGTTCACTAGTAAGTAGTAAAACCAAGCGAG
>JAFAUR010000516.1 GCA_019243205.1 Acidobacteriaceae bacterium
CCGGGTGGGTTCCAATAGCTTTGGGCTATGGGTTGCCCTTTCGCGTCCTTGGTCGGATTCGGAAACTGGATGACAGAAGAGATGGCCGAGAAGACGAGAACGCTGAACGCGGTCGCGATGAGTGCAATCATCGCCATCTTCACCTCCTTGCCCTCGATTTTCTTGCCTAGATACTCAGGCGTGCGGCCAACCATCAGGCCCGAAATAAAGACTGCGAGGATTGCATAAAGAAGAATCCCGTAAAGCCCGGCGCCCACGCCCCCGAAAATCACTTCGCCGGTTTCGATATTGAAAAGCGGAACCAGGCCGCCCAGAGGCGTGAAGCTGTCATGCATGCCATTGACGGCGCCACAGCTTGCATCAGTAGTGACCGTGGCAAAAAGGGCTGTGGCCGCGATCCCGAACCGCGCCTCCTTGCCCTCCATATTGGCCGTCTCCACACCAATCTTTGCGAAATTCGGATTACCCTTCGCTTCCGCCCAGTAGCACGCAAACACTCCGATCAGGAACATCACCGAGCACGCGGCAAAAATGGCCCAACCCTGCCGCGTGTCGCCGACCATGACCCCGAACGTGTAGATGAGCCCCGCGGGAATCAGGAAGATGAGTATCATCTGCAGGAGATTGGTGAGCGGCGTAGGATTCTCAAACGGATGGGCGGAATTGGCATTGAAGAATCCACCTCCGTTCGTGCCTAACATCTTGATCGCTTCCTGCGATGCGATCGGCCCCTGTGCAATGACCTGCTTCGCGCCTTCGATCGTTTGGGCCACAGTGTACGAATGAAAATTCTGGATAACGCCCTGCGAGCAGAATATGAGTGCCGCTACCAATGAAATCGGCAGCAGGATGTAGAGTACCGATCTCGTGACATCGACCCAGAAATTGCCCAGGCTGTTCACCTGTTGACGCGCAAAACCACGCGTCACGGCGATCGCAACCGCAATCCCGGCAGCCGCCGAAGCGAAATTCTGCACCGTCAACGCTGCCATCTGCACCAGGTAACTGAGCGTCGATTCTCCTGAATATGCCTGCCAGTTGGTGTTCGTTATAAAGCTGACTGCGGTATTGAAAGCCAGATCCGGCGTGACCTGGCCAGCACCGAAATGCTGCGGATTGAGTGGCAGCATTCCCTGCAATCGCTGGAACGCATAAGTGAACAGGAAGCTAAATATGCTGAAAGCGATCAGCGCGGCTGTGTACTGCGTCCATCGCTGCTCCGTACCTTCGTGGACTCCCGTAAGCCGATACACGAGCATCTCTAAAGGCCGCACAACGGGATGAAGAAATGTTCGTTGACCTCCGAACACCCTCGCCATGTAGTGGCCCATGGGCTTGGCGCACAGGAGGATGATCGCGAAGTACGCCAATATCTGAAAAACGCCGTTCTGAGTCATGAAGCAAGCCTTGAGCGCTAGAACTTCTCTGGTCTCAAAAGGGCGACGATAAGGTAGCCAAAAAGAAACAGAGTTGTAACGCCACCGATGATGTAGTCCATTTCCGTTGTTTCCTGAGATGCCTACAGGCGGTCGCAGGCTTTGGTGAAAGCCCAACAAAGTGCAAAGAAAACCACGGCTGTGAGGATATAAAGAATGTCAATCATTGGAACTTCACAGTCCAACCCGTCTTCACTGTAAAACCACGTTCCTAAAGAAGTCATAAGGCGAGCCCATACGTCACGCGGATGACCTCGCGCGCCTATGTTATTCTGAGGGCGTCCGACGTTACGCATCAAAGGGGACGTAGTTCAGTTGGTTAGAACGCCGGCCTGTCACGTCGGAGGTCGCGGGTTCGAGCCCCGTCGTCCCCGCCATCCTCTTTAAGTTGCGATTACAACGCCGGTGACAGCCCCCGCCGTAGCGCGCGCGAGCAGAAATCTGTAAACGCTGTATCATCAAACATTCGAAGCGTCGCCAGCCCGTGAACCATAGCCCACACAAGTCGGGCATACGCGAGAGAGTCGCCGGGGCCAACCATTCCGGTGTCCTGCCCCTGCCGTATTTCTGAATGGAGTACCTCAAAAGCGCGTTTCGCTTCGACCGATGCTGTCTCATCCAGGTACTGAGGTTCACTTCCTGCTCCGAACATCACTTCGAATGATCCCGGATTCTCTGCCGCAAACCGCACATACGCCCGCGCCATAGCGTCCAGTCTGTTGGCGAAGTCAGGCCCTGCGCTATTTCGCGCCTGCTCCAGAACTTCGGCGAACTTCGTAAATCCAGCTTTGCTGATCGCGGAGAGCAAGGCAGCTTTATCGATGAAATGACGGTACGGCGCCGTTCGCGATACATGCAGACGCCGACCGATTTCGCGCAGCGTCAGCGCACGAACACCTTCTTCGCGAATCAACTCGACGCTTTCCTCAATCAACGCTTCGCGCAGATTTCCGTGATGGTAAGCCCGCTTACGTGAGGCGCGTGCGCTTGCTGCCCTACCTGCCATAACGCCAGATTCACACTTTGGTGTTGACATTGTCAACATTGATCGTGTACGATGTTGACATAGTCCACTTGAAGACTGGAGGGCAATTGCGATGAATGCTGTGGCTGACAAGTACCTGAACGGTGTGCGCCGCTCGTGGAACGGTAGCCCGGCTCTCACTTCCGTGGCTTGCATCATGTCCCTCGCTCTGGCCGGAGCCGTGATTGGACTTGTTATTGACCGTCGGGTAATCACGGGCGTACCCGCCTGGATCAAGCCGGCTAAATTCGCACTCTCAACCGCGATCTACTCAGGAACGCTCGCGTGGATCTTTGCTTTCGTCGATGTTTGGCGTCGTTTTAGGAAGATCCTCGCCGGGATCTTGTCTGCTGTCCTGTTCATCGAGATCGGCATCATCTTCATACAAGCCGCGCGCGGGACAACGAGCCATTTCAACGTCGGAACAACCCTGAATGCATTGCTTTACACGGTCATGGGCATTTCGATAGGACTTCTGTTCCTCGCCAGCATCGGCGTCCTGGTTATTCTTTTTCGTCAACATTTCACTAATCGCGCATTGGGTTGGGCTTTGCGCTTGGGCGTGCTGATCACTGTCCTCGGTTCCGGCATCGGCGGCCTGATGACTCGTCCGAGCTCCGATCAGCAGAGAATGATGGCAGCCGGCGAGCGGCCAAAGGTTGTGGGCGCACATACGGTCGGAGCACCGGACGGAGGGCCGGGAATTCCTATTCTCGGCTGGAGTACAGAACACGGAGATCTCCGGGTGCCTCACTTCTTCGGATTGCACGGAATGCAGGTCGTTCCGCTGCTCTATTTCTTCGCGCGATGGCGTCGTCGTAATCACCAGTTGACCGGATTCGTGTTTGCTTCTGCGGCGGGTTACCTCGCCTTCATCGGAATTCTTACCTGGCAAGCGTTGCGCGGCGAATCTCCATTGGCACCCGGGACCGAAGTTCTGTACGCGGAGCTCGCGTGCGGCGCCTTGCTGAGCATCAGCGTCATCTGGACGTTGCGTAGGCCAATCGAAAAGCCCGAGCTCCGAACGGCGGTGGTCCTGTGACGCCAGAAGGAGCATTCCGCGTTGCCAACACCGTGGCCTTGGCAGGTTGGATTGTTCTGGTGTTTTTCGGCCGGTCGCGCTGGGTCTCAGGCCTGCTTACCGGGCTGGTGTTACCTCTGCTCCTCGCGGTCGCATATTCAGCAATCCTCATCGCTCATTGGGGCGAGAGCGCCGGAAACTTCAGCTCGCTCGCCGGGGTGTCAGCTTTGTTCGCAAACCGATGGCTACTGCTCGCGGGATGGATTCACTACCTAGCCTTTGACTTATTCATCGGCAGCTGGCAAGTTCGCGACTCGATTCGAAACCGCATTCCTTACCTTGCGGTCGTGCCGTGCCTGGTGCTGACTTTTCTGTTCGGACCGGCTGGATTGCTCCTCTACTGTATTCTGCGCGCCGGCTTGCGAATGACCGGAGCGCGAAGCATCGCCGAGCGCTCATGGATACTAGAGTCATGACGCCGGGACAGCCCCAGCCCAAAGTAAACATCAGCCAATCGCCCAATTATCGTGAAAGCTACGCCAACAGTGTTCAAGTGCGTGTAAGCTTGTGGGACTTCTTCCTCATGTTTGGCACCGTGAACCAGACCGCTCCGGATGCGGTCACAATTCAAAACTTTCAGGGCGTTTACCTGAGCCCCCCGCAGGCCAAAGCTTTGTCGAACGTGCTGAATCAGAATCTGAAGCAGTATGAAGCGGCTTTCGGCGAGATTCGTTTAGAGGCACAGGCGCAAGGAGAAATCATCCAGTAGAGGGATGCCGCCGTCAAGCCGGCCGCCCATGCCGAAGCTGCAGCCGTTTGCTCTTGCGGATGTTCAGCCGACGCGGAAAACCAGGCCTCACGATTTCCTTCTTTTCTTTGCGCTGTTCGCGATCCCGCTGATCGCAGTTCACCTGCCGCTCCTCTCGCTGCCGTTCTTCTGGGATGAAGCCGGGCAGTTCATTCCGACCGCGCTCGATTTATTCAGGCACGGAGATTGGGTCGCGCGTTCGACTATACCCAACGTTCATCCACCCGGTGTGGAAGCCTATCTTGCGATCTGGTACAAGCTGGTCGGTTTTTCCATACCGGCAACCCGCGTTGCGATGCTCTTGCTGGCGAGCGCGGGTCTGCTGATCACGTTCTTACTCGCCATTGAACTGAGCAAGGGCACACAGGGCGCGCCAGCCTTCCTGCCGCCACTACTGCTTTTCGTCTCGCCGTTGTTTTACACCCAGAGCATGATGGCGCAGCTCGACATGCCGGCTACCGTCTTCTCTCTGCTTGCCTTGCTGTTCTTCCTGCAGAAGCGATATGCGCTGTCCGCCGCAGCTAGCCTTCTGCTTGTGCTGAGCAAAGAGACCGGACTCGTGGTTCCCATTGTTTTGGCGGGCTTTCTCCTCTCGCAACGAGAATGGAGGCGGGCTGCTTATTTCACGGCCCCCGCCGTCGCGCTCGGCGTATGGCTTCTCGTGCTCCATCACGCGACCGGTTACTGGCTGGGAGATCCGGGATTTGCGCATTACAATATTGCCTACTCACTCCATCCGGTTCGCTTGCTGACATCGCTGGTTCGGAGGATTTACTATCTCTTCTTCGCGGAATTTCGATGGATCGGGACGGTACTGCTGCTGTTCACCCTCAGGTCTGCCGAGCCTTTCCGATCGC
>JAFAUR010000228.1 GCA_019243205.1 Acidobacteriaceae bacterium
ATCGGTAAGCACGATGCGCACACCGGAATTGAGGAACGCGAGCTCCCGCAGGCGATGCTCGAGCGTGGTGTAGTCGAACTCCACCATGCTGAAGGTCTGCTTCGAGGGGGTGAAGGTCACTTCCGTGCCGCGCCGCCCCTTGGCGTCGCCGACGATGCCGAGCGGCGCGACAGGGTCGCCATGGCGAAACTCCATGGCGTGCTCCTCCCCATCGCGCCAAATGCGCAGCTTGAGGGAGGAGGAGAGCGCATTAACGACGGAAACGCCGACACCGTGCAGGCCGCCGGAAACCTTGTAGATGTCCTGGTTGAACTTACCCCCGGCATGCAATTGGGTCATGATGACCTCGGCGGCCGAAACGCCCTCCTCCGGGTGAATTCCCGTGGGGATGCCGCGCCCATTGTCGGTCACCGTGCAGGAGCCATCCGCGTTGAGCGTGACGGTCACCTCGGTCGCGTGACCGGCGAGCGCCTCGTCGATGGCGTTGTCGACGACCTCATAAACCATGTGATGCAGGCCGGAGCCGTCATCGGTGTCCCCGATATACATGCCGGGGCGCTTGCGAACCGCATCCAAGCCTTTGAGGACCTTGATGGATTCCGCGTCGTATTCGACCGCGGGACCGGGGAGGGCGGCGGTGTCACGAAGAGGCTCGGCCGGCGAAGGAGGCGTGTCGTCCATCACAATTCCGGGAATGATAAAAGAACGCAAGAAAGCGCGATGATTCGCGCCTCGGTACTTAGCCGAAAATATAGGGTTTTGGCAGGAGTTTTTGGAGGCCGGGGGAGCGATTTTGCAACAGAATTCGAGGGTTTATTCCGCCTTATCGCCTCACTCGGCAAAAAGGCATCACGATGACACATGCTCACAGGGCACCGCGGTGCTTTGGGAGGGCTGGGTGAGCGAGCTGCTCTAAGTGACGTGTGATCGCTTCGATGGAATGGCCCCATCTGTCGGGTTTTCCAACAAACGGGACCGTCCATGAAGCTCGGGCCGCTAAGCCGGGTGCGGGCTGTGCCGGAAGTCCCAGACGGACCAGAAAGATACGATGGCCGTGAGCACGCCGAGGACGATGTGAGTCCAGAGCGCGTGCTGGTTTGTGGCGAACGAAAGCACGAAGGGCGCGATGATCAACCAGACGCCGAGCAGGCCGCTGATCCACTCCTCCCATTCGGCAAAGGCCGAAATCGCCGCAAGCGCCAAAACCGCAAGGATGACGGCGAAGATCCAGGCATTCCATTCCGGCGCAGTGTCGCCCTTGAAGCCTAGAACCCAAGGTGAAATGAACAAGAGCACAGCCAAGACGAGGTTAACCCAATCCTTCGCCCTGTTGCTTTCCCTATATGCGATGGCCATGACCACCTCCATGTGTGAAGATCGTCTGCATTTGCATCGGGCAATTAGCCCGGACTACCTTAAAAACTGGGTTTTTTCTCGGTTTAATCAAGATGAGGAGGCTAACGAGCCCCTGCGACATTTAGGGCTCTGGGCCATGGTTAATCGGGTTTTAGCCCGATGCTAAAAAGGGCGCCGTCTCAGCGTGCGAGCTCTCTCATTCCCGCCTCGAGCCCCGCGAGGGTGAGGGGGAACATGCGGCCCCCGAAGAGCTGGGCGACCATGCCGATCGAGTGCGTGTAGCCCCATTGCTTTTGCGGGATGGGATTGAGCCAGATCGCGTGCGGATAGGTCCGCGTCACGCGCTCGAGCCAAATTTGTCCGGCTTCCTCATTCATATGCTCGACGGATCCACCGGCCATCGCGATCTCGTAAGGCGACATGGAAGCATCGCCCACAAACACCACTTTGTAATCATGCGGATAGGTGTGGAGCACGTCGAAGGTCGGGGTGCGATCCGTGTGCCGCCGTCGATTCTCCTTCCATACATGCTCGTAGAGACAATTATGGAAGTAGAAATGCTCCATGTGCTTGAACTCCGCTTTGGCTGCGGAAAACAGCTCTTCGACGAGCTTGACGTGCCAGTCCATCGAGCCCCCAACGTCGAAGAAGAGGAGCACCTTCACGGCATTACGTCGTTCGGGGCGCAAACTGATGTCGAGATAGCCCTTCTCGGCTGTTCCTCTGATCGTGGTGTCGAGATCGAGCTCGTCGGCGGCGCCGGTCCGAGCAAATTTGCGCAGGCGGCGAAGCGCGATCTTGATGTTGCGCGTCCCGAGCTCGACTTCCCCGTC
>JAFAUR010000701.1 GCA_019243205.1 Acidobacteriaceae bacterium
CAAACAGTTGCTGGCCGGTTACCGCTACTATCAACAGCAGATCCAGGAAGTGGACCTCGAGATCCAACGACAGATGATGGTTCTTTTGGTCGCCCCAAACGCGCAACCCGAACTGCCAAAGCGAACCAAGAAGCACCCGTACGCCACTAAGCACAACGAACCTACATCCTTCAGCCTTCGATCGGAGCTCTACCGCGTGTTCGGAGTTGATCTAACGAATGTTCCAGGAATCAGTGCGGTGACAGCCCAGACCATTCTGTGCGAAGTTGGCACGGACCTCTCACGTTTCCGAAACGCTTCGGCGTTTGCCTCCTGGCTAGGACTGTGTCCGGAAAAACAAATCAGCGGAGGGAAGGTGCTGTACACGCGCACGCGCCAGGTACGAAACCGGGTTTCCATTGCTCTTCGGCTTGGCGCTCACGCTTTGCATCATGCCGACAACTATCTGGGTGAATTCTTCCGTCAATTGAAACGAAAACTGGGCAAGCCTGAAGCGGTCACGGCTACCGCTCACAAGCTCGCTCGCATTGTATTTCACCTATTAACCACTCGGCAGGAATATGACGAAAGTGTCTTCATCAAGCATGAGAAGGAGGCTGCTGCTCGCGCCGAAACTAGACTCCGAAAACAGGCGCAAAGGCTTGGATTCCAGATAATTCCAGCAACCCAGGGATAAGTTCCTCAGGAGTCGGTATGGCTGCACTCCCAACTGCAAGTCTCGACCCCGTACGAATCCTTCAGCAACCACTCAATGATGAGCCAAGCGAACTAACTTCAACTGTCTTGCTCGACGTTGTTGAACACTGTCTTCACAGGCGCGCATCCGAGTGGATCTTTTTGCGGGAACTGCGGGTCGGAACTGGGTTCCACGCGAATGCTGCCCAGCGGCTAGACGGCTATGCACTCAATTGCTTGCCGCACACATCTATGCGACGAGTGTGCTACCAAGTGAAGACCTCGCGAGCAGACTTTCTCTGCGAAATCAAACAGCCGCTGAAGCGCCGCATCGGCTTGCGTTATTCCAATGAGTTTTATTTCGTAACGCCTGCTGGACTACTAAACACGTCCGAACTCCCCATCGAATGCGGGCTTGTAGAAATCGGATCCTTTGCCCCGGACGAACGCTCAATCGTAAATGCTCAGTCTGGCTGCTTGGTCCATTTCGAGCCGAACCATGAAATCTATTGTCGAGTGACGGTTCCAGCTCCGTGGCGAGAGACACCAGGCCCGACCTGGCAATTTGTGGCCGGTATGTTGCGGAACCAGCAGAAAGCGTTTCAGGGCCGACCACCTAAGCCGCCGAATCAGCAACGGTTGCCGTTCGTGGATTGAGGTACTCAGAGCTGATTCTACGGGTGCGGAATGCCAAAGAAGTCTGCCCAGAATTCTTCCGCCGCCAGCGCGGCCTCGAGGGGTGACACGCCTAATTCGAAATCTCTCCCTCAGGTACCTGCGGCGGAATTGCTGAGTTTTCTGAAGCAAACTCGTGGCGTCCAAACATGGACTGAGAAGGAGATGGCTAAGGCGCTGAAGATCGGCCTGCCAGAAGCGAAGCAAGCGATCATGGTATTGCAACTCCAAGGCTACATAGAACCTGCCGGCCAGACAGGAAAGTGGAGAATTACAGAACAAGGCGATCTAGTTTCCGGTTCCAAATCGCCCCGATTCACTCGACGGAGCGTCGAGCAGGCTCTTGATGAGCTCCGACATCGCATCAAAGCTGTCAATGAGGACTCCAACGCCGATTACAAAATAAGCGATGCGGTTGCTTTCGGTGATTTTCTGGGTGATGCCGCGAGAATTCAAGCTGCGGAAGTAGGTATCCGACTGACGCCCAAAAAGCCCGACGCATCGACAGCATCGGCCAAACAGCAGCGAGCCGAACTAGCCTTCTTAAAACAATTACGAGGTAAAACTGCGCTGCTCCACGTCGAGCCTTACGAAGAGTGGATGCGTTCTAGATCGCACCAGGATCTGCTCTGACTAGTCCTTCCAATTTCCGCCGAACCAGGAGTAAAAAAATGCCTCGTCGGACGAATCTGTGGGTCACTGAGACGCTCTAATGGCGGCGGAATCCCGGTTCGCTCAGCCCGCGAACCTGTGCTGGCTTCAGCTCTTTTGCTGTTCGTGCCAGTTGCGGGGTTATGCCGCAGTTGACGCGCGGCGGCTCCGGCGTTTTTTTTTTAATGATACGGCGACCACCGAGAGGATGATGGAGAACGTCGCGGTGATACCCAACGCGAGGAGTATCCACACGAAAAAGAAAGCTTGGCCTGAGTTCCCGATATTGCCACCGATAACACCCCGAGTCCCTTTCATGTGGATGACAGGGATGAGCAGTCCGAGGACCGACCCCAAGAAGATGATGATGTATCCCGCTCGCCGTCCGGCGAGCACGAGGGTTCCATATAGCTGGACTACTAAAACGAACACCGCAAGCAGATTTACGAGACCTGCTGGGGACATCTTGAACAGGATGTCGCCGGCCAGGTGAAACGTCGTCAATACAATGGTCAGCAGCGACGCTGTGGTCAACATAGCGGTCTGTTTCATGTGAGATTCGCCTTTCTGCGCTCCTGTAAGCGCCCTGGGTCCCACGCGGTCATTCTTGAGATTCTTCCCGTGAGGGTTGCGGCCCCATGTTCATTTGCGGTTGGCCACAGCGGGGACAGAATGCGGCATCTGGTGCAACTCCGCGCCCGCAACTGGGACACGGATGGAGGATCGGCTTCCGCAACAGGAAGTAGAGCACGAAGCCAACGCAGTTCGGAATGACTACTGCGAGCGCCGT
>JAFAUR010000717.1 GCA_019243205.1 Acidobacteriaceae bacterium
CTGTGACATGACCAGGAAATTCTCGTCGCGAATGCTTGGTATGGTGATCCAGATGTTACTTTCGACGAGAACATGGATGGACTGAGCCGGACGTATGAAGCCCTGCTGGCGGGCACCTATGATTGCCTGGATCGAATCGTCGTAAATGCCTATTTCCGGATGGGCCACGACGCCGGCGGCTTTCGCGTCTGGTGGCGAAAGCTCACGGGCTCGGAAGAGACCCTCGATAATGCGCACCTCATGCGCATGGCAGGTCGCTTCTCGCGCCGATTGCGAGCGTGGGCTGCTGAAAACGAGGTCACCATACGCGATTGCCGGGTCGGAGACCCAAAACACGAAATCGGCGAAGAGTACCTACGGAACACAACGATTCGAGAAGGCCTGTTCCTGATACTCGTGAGCCGGGCACCGGCCCCGATTTGGGATGTTCATCCGAATCGAAGAATCACTCGAAAAAAACCGGCGACATATGTAAACCATTACTCGTTCCACATTTTGGACCGTGATTGGGGGCACATAACGATCAAGATTAGCGGTCATCCGCCTTTCCCGGCGCAAGTGATCCTAAATGGGCACGAGTACATAGACCGGCAGGCCCGAAACGCGGGCATCCTATTTATAAGGGAAGGGAACTGTTTCACCTACATTTCCGATCTGGCTGGCTTTTCCCGTATCGCAGAGACCTTAACCGATGAGTCGGCCATAGGGCGAATAGCGGCAGTCTGCCGGCGGTGGATCTACTCCTTATGCGTAAATTGTGCACTCGATGCTGAGGAGCGGCGACGCAGCGGTTTTCGCTATGAATACTCGGTGTATCAGTTCGAGTACAACCGAGATCTGATCTTCCAGCAAGGCCCGGAAATGGTCCGGATCCTCGAAAGCTTGGTGGATCGAAACCGCGTTCGGATGGACATTCCGATGCTGAAGACCATTCTCGGCCGCAAGACGCGGCCCTATGTGAAGAAGCAAAAGCGCCTCAAAGACTGGCAGGTAACGGTCGAGAGACCCAGCTATGATTTGACGATCTTCAAAGTACATTGCGGGAAATTAGCCTTGAAGATCTATAGCAAGGGCGAGCGTGTGCTGCGGGCAGAGGCGATGGCGCGTAATGTGGAAGTGCTGAAGTGCGGACGCTCTTTAGAGAGATTCCCGCGAATGATTGAGGCTTTGAAAAAGATCCTAGAGCGCTTTGTGGAGTCTCTGTCTTGTATGGATCGATGCTTCCTTTCGGGAATGGACTTCGAGGACCTACCGGAACCCTCGAGTGTCGGTGGCGCACGCATTGCGGGCATCGATTTCAATCGGAGGCGCACGTGGCAGGCGGCGCGAGCGGTTCTCGCGTTCTCGGTAAGCCCGAACGGCTTTAGTGCATCGCAGGTTGCCGATCATGTCCGACGGCAAACGAGCGCGTCGCGACAAGATTACGGACCGCGTCAAGCGGCGTACGATTTGAAGAAATTTCGGGGGAAGGAACTGGTCCGCTTGGTCGGCAAGAGCCGTCGCTACGAACCAACGCCAAACGGCTTAAGAACGATTAGCGGACTCATGGTGTTACGCGAACGAGTCCTGGAGCCACTAACTCGTGGGATGCTTAATCCCGCACCCCCGCAAGCGGCTGCGAACCCGACGCCTTTGGATCAGCACTATCGAACCATCCGTGAACAGATGCACGAAGTCTTGTGCGAATTTGGGCTCGCCGCTTAAAGCGCGGCATCGACAAGAAATTGTCGATGCCTCTGGGCTAACCGCGTAACGACAGGAGTTTCGGTCGTTACTTCATAATCTCCACTTCCGAACTTGCCAAGGAAAGCCTTCAACCCGTCCCGAACTGGGCGGTTCCAGGCGGACCGATGGCAGCATCACGATCATTTTCTAACAATTCTGCAGGCCTTGTCAGTGTCGGGTCGATCATACGAGAGAAACACGGCGACCTGCTTGTTTCTAAACAGAAGCTTCGCCAGGCGGAAGCCGTTCGCTTGGTAAGAGTGAATCGCGAATCTGGCACTCAGATTCTGGGTTTGCTTCCCGGCCTTTTGTTTTGTGTGGACTTCCGATAAAACGTCCGGCTCCGGGTAGTTTGTTGCATGAACGGCGGAACGGACAGTTTCTATTGCAGGTAACAGGGCACCCCACCTACGGACTGCCCTGGGGGCAGGATCGGCTCGTGCCGCTGTTCTTGGCGACCTTGGCGGTTCGGCAACAGAAGCAGACAATCACGTTTCGCAGTGCCGCCGAGATGCTCGAAACCTTCGGCATGCAGCAAGGCGGATCGCAATACCGCAGACTCGTCTGCGCTTTTCAGCGTATTTTTGGAGCCACGATCTTCTTTGGAACCGATACGCAGACGC
>JAFAUR010000746.1 GCA_019243205.1 Acidobacteriaceae bacterium
GCCTTCATCACAGACAATCACCTCCTTGAAAAGGGATTGACCAACTACTGGGGTTATAACAGCATTGGATTTTTCGCGCCGGATCCGCGTTACGCCGCCAATCGCGCCGATTACATTCGCGAGTTCAAAGAAATGGTTTCGTGCCTGCATGACGAGGGGCTCGAAGTAATCCTCGATGTGGTTTACAACCACACAGCTGAAGGAAACGAGAAGGGTCCGACTCTGTCGTTCAAGGGCATCGACAACGCGAGCTATTACAGGTTGCTGCCCGATCAAATGCGTTATTACATCAACGACACCGGCACTGGCAATACGCTGAACGTCAGCCATCCGCGAGTCATGCAGATGGTAACGGACAGCCTTCGGTACTGGGTCGAGCAGATGAATGTGGATGGTTTCCGTTTCGATTTGGGAACGATTCTCGCCCGTGAGCCGAATGGCTTCGACAACCGCAGCGGATTCCTCAAAGCTGTCTCGCAAGATCCGGTTCTTGGAACAGTCAAGCTGATTGCTGAGCCCTGGGACTGCGGACCGGGCGGCTATCAAGTGGGCGCATTTCCTCCGGGCTGGGCGGAATGGAACGACAAGTTCCGGGATACCGTGCGTGATTTCTGGCGCGGCGAAGCGACGGCCTCAGCGCTCGCCGACAAACTGTGCGCTTCGGGCAGCATCTTCAATTGTCAGGGCCGACGGCCATGGGCCTGCATCAATTTCATCACCGCGCACGACGGCTTCACTCTGAACGATCTCGTAACTTACAACGAAAAACACAATGAAGCAAATGGTGAAGATAACAAAGACGGGAATTCGAACAACCATTCATGGAATTGTGGCGTTGAAGGGCCGACGGATGATCCCGAGATAAAGAAACTACGGGACCGCCAGATTCGAAACATGCTGGGCACGCTTCTGCTTGCGCAAGGTACGCCCATGCTTGTTGCGGGCGACGAATTCGGACGTACACAGCAGGGGAACAATAACGCTTATTGCCAGGACAACGAGATCAGCTGGTTGAACTGGAATCTCGACGCCCGGGCCAAGGGCATACTTAAATGGCTAAAGAAGCTCACTTCGCTCCGGCATCGTTATCCCATTCTGCGGCGCAATCTCTTTCTTACAGGAGAGTACGTTGAAGAGCTGGGCGTAAAGGACCTGACCTGGATCAATGCAAACGGGTCTGAAATGCAGGCCGAACAGTGGAGCGACCCGAACATGCTCTGTTTCGGAATGCTTCTGGATGGACGCGCCCAGACCACGGGCATCCGCCAGCGAGGGCGTCTGGCAACCTTGCTGATCGTCTTCAATGTCTATCACGACGTTGTGAAATTCAAGCTCCCGGAGAGCCCGGGTGGCGGATCCTGGAAAGTTGTTCTGGACAGCAATGTCCCGGATCGGGAGGATACCCCGAGCTTTGACACCGGAGTTGAGTACGGCGTAACGGCGCGATCGCTCGTGATGTTCGCGCTCGAGGCTTCGGCAACTTAGATCATCGTTTCGCGACATGGACGGCCGGGCGCAAGGGTCGCAGCGATCCAGGTCAAACGCTCAGTTGCGGCCTGAACGTTACGTCTTGCGCCTCTCGGCTGATTTCTCGATCTCTGAATTCATTTCGCCCCCAATCAGAATCGCTCCATTCGTGACATATAACCATAACAGTAAGATGGCGACTCCGCTTAGCCGACCAAAGGAAGCGTGGTAATCATCGACACGTTCGAAATAGAATCGGGCGCCAACCGTCGCCGCTATCCAAAGAGCAGCTGCGAGAAGCGCGCCAGGAGTACTCCATTGCCAACGCTTGTTCTGCAAGCTCGGAGCAAAGCGGTACAGGACCGCAAACCAGAAGAGCAGGACGAGAACCAGCACAACCCATTCAATGAGGCCCAGCGGAGCCGGCGCATGCAGGCGCGCGCGCAATTTCGCCCACGCGGCGAGAACGCCCAGAGCAAACAGTGTGATCAGAGCCAATGCGATCGTGAGCCCTACAATGGTGGTTGCCAGTTGCCGCGGGCTGCGGCATTCCTGCACCTCATATGCAGTATTGAGGCCGTAAATCATCGCCCACGTTCCATTGCAGCTGGCCCAGAGGACTCCAGCGAGCGTCGTGAGCAACCTCCAGCCTGGCAAGTGTACGTTCGTGAAATCCTGGCTGACCGAACTGACGGTATCGGCCGCATTATGCGGCAGGATGTTTTTGGCGGTTTCCGTGAGCAACTGGTGCACGTCGGGACCGAGAGCGTGAACATGTGCCGCCGCTAGCTGTGCCATCAAGAGGGCAGGAAACATCGCAAGAAAGTGGTAGAAGGCCATCCGGCCCCCTTGCCCGAAAACAGCATCTCGCCAGGTCTCACGGATGGTCCTACGGAACAGCTCAAAAAGCGATAACCCGCCCAAGTACACAAAGGTAGTGTATTCGCCTCGGTATCAGCGGAGCTGTTCTCCGTTCAACGGAGGAATCCATGAAGAGAAGTTGAGCGTCCCGGCGCCAGTGTTCCGGGCTGCGAAGCTATCTAGCATGTGGTGTAGCCGGTCCAGGTAGAGCAATCTGTCGCGTTTAGACTGAGAACCGTGCAGACGTTCGACTTGGCATTGCTGTCGGTGCATGCGTATGTGTTTTCGTGCGAACGCTTAGGCACCGTGATTTGCCGAAAGTAGGTAATAACGAGCAATCAAGTTCGAAGTTGATGAGGGCCGACGAAGACGCGGGATTCCGGCGAAATTAGCTGCTATACTCACCGCATCTCCTGAGGGAGTTCGCCATGAACGCAGCTGTTCGTGCGATTTCCGGCCCCTTGCGAGGCGCCTTCTTCAGACTCGTCGAGCATGAAGTAACAATCGGGCGGCATCCGTCAAATCATCTCTGCATCGGAGATGTTTCAGTTTCGCGCCAGCACTGCGTCATCAGGTCCGACGGCAGCCGATACAAGGTCCTGGATCTTAAGAGTCACAACGGGACATTAATTAACGGCAAGCCTTTGACCGAAGGTTTTCTGAAAAGTGGAGATCGGCTCACCGTCGGGGATACAGTTTTCGAGTTTCTGGAAGACGCCGCTCACCCACCGGATCTCGTCATCCCGATCAGCGATCGGGAAACGGTGGCAAGTTTAAGAGTTCAGCAGGTAAAACGCAGTGAAAGTGTTCCCGATGGATACGAAACCGAACACCACGGGGCGAGCTTTGCCGCCCTGGAAGCGATGGGAAGGTTGCTCAATTCCGCTGAGGAACTCGAGAACCTCGAGGTCCGGATCCTCGAACGGGCGTGCGACTTCTTACAGGCGGAGAGAGCAGCCGTTTTCCTGGCACGAAAAGGTGAATGGGTGGTTTTCGGCTGTGACAAGGAAAACGACCGTTGCGATTGCGGCTTCGCTAACCGTGACATCGTTGACCGAAGCTTCAAAGAGGGAACGTTTTTCGTCGCGGATTTCCCTGAAGGGCTGACTTCAGCGGTTGCCGTACCGCTGCTGCTGCGAGGGAAAGTCAGCGGTGTTCTGTATTTTGAACGGAAAGCTCAGGCTGGGGTATTCACTAAGGGAGACCTCCAATTCACAGCGGCGCTCTCCAATTTTGAGGCAGTTGCCCTGCATTACTCCCAAAAATTGCGACAGCTCGAGACAGAAAATCAGCGGATGCGCAACGAGGTTCAGCTCCGGCACCAGATGATCGGTCAGAGCCTACGAATGCTCGAGGTCTATGGGCTGATCTCCAGAATCGCGCCCACCGATGCCACAGTGCTCATTCGAGGTGAAACGGGAACGGGCAAAGAGCTGGCGGCGCGAGCCATCCACGAGAACAGTCCACGGGCTGGGCAGACGTTTGTAGCGATCAACTGCGCACTTTTAAAAGGGGATCTGCTGCAAAGCGAGCTCTTCGGGCACGAGAAGGGATCTTTCACCGGGGCCGTGGCTCAAAAGAAAGGAAAGCTGGAAGTTGCTAATCACGGCACAGTATTCCTCGACGAGCTAGCCGAGCTGCCGGAGGCATCTCAATCGATGCTGCTACGAGTCCTTCAAGAGCATGCGTTCGAACGATTAGGAGGGAACACCACGATCCGGGTCGACATCAGAATCATAGGCGCGACCAATAAGAGTCTCGAGGAGGCGGTTAGAGCTCGGCGTTTCCGCCAGGATCTCTATTACCGGCTAAATGTAGTTTCGCTTACCCTGCCTCCGTTGCGGGAACGTCGAGATGACATACCGCTGCTCGCCAGACACTTCTTACGGCGTGCGGGCGAGAAAAACGACCGAATCATCAGAAGTATTTCGCCGGAAGCGATGGCCTACCTCGAAGCTTATGACTGGCCGGGAAACATCCGTGAGCTCGAAAACGCCATCGAGCACGCGATCGTGTTTGGCTTTGCCGACCAAGTTATGCCTGAAGATTTACCGGAGGCGATCCTGGAAGCAACTCCAAAAGCAGCTGTTCCGGCCAATAATTATCAGGATGCCGTCAAGGCTGCGAAAAAACACATCGTACTCGAGGCCCTCCAGCGGGCTAACGGCGATCACGCAAAGGCGGCCAAAGCGCTTCACATACATCCGAATAACTTGTACCGGCTGATTCGAGATCTGGACGTGAAGTCACGCTTAAAGACCTGAAGCCGGCGTGCTAAACGATGACGGCTTGCTCCCCGTGGATCTTGCGTGCGAGTTTCATTTTTCCGGCCTTGTCCATTCGAGCGCCTAACGCCGGAAATTCGACCTCCTCTTCCTGACGGGCATGCGGCTCGATCTCTTCACTTAAGCCCCTGACTGCTTTAAACCAACTCTCGTGGTTACTGATGGACTGTTCCAGCTCAAAGAGTAGGATTTTCATTCGCGCGTGTTCCTCATATAGCTTGCGAGTTGCTTCGGCCCGCTCAGCGTGGTCCGTCAGTGTCGGATAGACTACGTTTTCCTCAGCCATGGCGTGTTTTGAGATTTTCCGTTTGAACAGGTAAGCGAACGTTGCTTTTCGCAACGCGCTGGCGTCGACCGAGTGCTCCATGCGCTCGAGTAGATCGAGGAGTTCCCTGTGGTCGCGAATCAAAGTAGCAAACGGATCCTGCCCCATAGTGACCCGAGCAGCCCCGCTCGCATTTGCAATCAGGATTGGAAGCAGCCGGCCAACGAGGGCACCACCTGCTGCGCCGAGTCCAATCATAGCCAATGGACGTAGCTTTGTTCGATTTTGTGGTGAGGTTGACATCTCGTCTAGCTGGACGAGCGCCCCTGCTGCGTATCTCACTGGTACTTCTTAGAGGGATTCTGTCCGAATCCAGAGATTCAGGACGTGTCAGGCGGACCAACGTAGTCACCTTTTAGATGCCGGATCCCAACATTGGATCGCAGCAGGGAGGAATGCTGTTGGAGATTGACAAGCCTTGATGGCGGGCGAGCATGATGGTGTCGAGACCAGGACGAAAAATAGGGATAGCGCGGAAGGTTTCGATCAGACGCTGTCTTTCTCGCACTCTGATGGGCGTAGCGAGCTGCGTCCTAATCCTCGTTCGCGGCGGTCAGGACGTCGCTTGCCGTCGAGCGATTCGGATCCGGCAGCTTTCCAAGTATGCGCGGCGCTTGTACCACTGTTCGTTTACCGAGGGGCCCCGACGCCGACATGATGGAGATCGCGTCTTCCTGCACTGATTGATTTGTAATCAGACGCTTCAACAAGAGCTTCGCGTCGGGAGATCGTCCCTGTCCTCATGGATTCAGTGGAAAAGAACGATATGATATCCCGTCCTATGTCGAACAATTCCGGAAAAAGCGGATCGGATCCGGCGTAGATTGTAAATCACCCGCTTATTTCAAAAAGATGTCGCAGTTATGCCATTGGATAAAGGCCTCTCGTAAACG
>JAFAUR010000759.1 GCA_019243205.1 Acidobacteriaceae bacterium
TTGGTAGCGAAATCCGCGTCAGCAGGAAAGTTAGAAATTGAATATTACTCGCAGGACGATCTGGACCGGATTTATAGCGTGATCGTAAAAAGCTCTTAATTGCGCTCTAGGTCGCCTCATCTCTCTAAAGTCCGATAGCAAGCCCCCGATAAAGAGGGAAGAGAACTCTGGAGAGAGAGGGCACTAGAACGTATATGATGTTCGCAACGATGGCGGGAATCGGTGCTGTTGTCACCGCGGCACTGATCGCAGCTACGCTGAAGGCCGCATCGCTGTTGCAAAGATAAGACCCGAACCGCCGGCGCTCCAGTTACGTGAAGCGCCTGTCATCGGGCTCGCGATACACGCCAGCTTTGGTTGTCCGCTCCCCAGCAAGTCCATTGCTGGACCTTGGCGCCGTTCAGGCTGGAAGACGGCGCCTCAACATCGAGACACTTGTTGCTGTGAGTCGCGATGATCGAATAATTTCCGTCGAAGCCCGGCGTCACTTGCCAGACTTCATTCGACCCACCCCAGTATGGGAATTGCTGGATCCGAACTCCATCCTGGACCGCCGATGGCCCACCCGTGACATCGAGTTGTAGACCGCTGTTTTTGGCCGTAATCTCATACCCGCCCTGTACCGGCGTGAAACGAAATTTCTGATTGTCTGCACCTGTGCAATCCCATTGCTGAATGCCCGCCCCGGGCCCGGTGGATCCTCCGATGACATCGAGACACTTGCCGCTGGCTTTGGAAATGATGTTTACCCATCCCTCCCGAAGCTGGGCAGGGAAGTTAACGGTGGACATATTTGCGAGCGATATCTGACCGCGGTCGGTGAAGTCGCCCCGGTCATACACATGGAGTCCGACAATCGGATTCGTCGACTCTCCGACGAGTTGAGCCGACGACAAATCCCTTTTCTCCTGAAGAGAGGTTCAAGCCTACTCGGAGAAATCTGTTGTATCCGAAACTCGTGTATTCGCTCGCAGGATCCACGGTGAGCGCAATGTTCTGGGCCAATACTTCACGTCAACCGATTCAAACTCATTGCGTTCAAACCAACCTCGCGATAACTGGGCGAGAATGCCGGTGGTAGCGGACTGGCTGCCGCAGCCAATATAGAGATCCCGAAAGGTGGCTCCTACGAGATCACCCGTAAGTAGAGCAGTGTTCCCGCTTTCGACGTCTATGGAGAAACCTTGCAGAAGGTTATGAGAATCGATGACGAACGGATTGGTCCGGATGTCGACGGCGGCCCCTTGGCCTTTGAAATGTAATCGCGTTGCCCTGGCTCCGGCGCCCATGATTTGCAGGCCTATTCGATTGATCACGACAGGAGTCGAGAAGACGAAGTCTCCCGCGTCAATGTTGATTTTGCAGCCATCCGGGCACAACTGAATGGCCGCGTTCACCTGCGCACCTATATCTTGGCCGGGTATGGAGGCCAGAGGAGAAATCGATGATAGGCCTTGTATATGCACCTGGGCTATCAGGGGCGTGCAACCCAGGATCAGGAATATGATTAACCCTTTCACGCACCAAGGGAGTGGCTCGCAAATGCGGGTGTTCTCAGGGTTGGCAGGTAAGTTATGGAAGCGCTGCAGCGCTCTAGCGTCACGAATACGTCTTTCATCACCGCTGTGAAGCAATCAACGTTGGCACCTGCAGGACATTGCTGAAGGG
The DNA here is from genome assembly GCA_019243205.1 of Acidobacteriaceae bacterium. GTDB lineage: Bacteria > Acidobacteriota > Terriglobia > Bryobacterales > Bryobacteraceae > Bog-105. Next base: position 1,669 of record JAFAUR010000759.1, read on the forward strand.
CATACAACCACGGATACGTCCCCCTCCGCCACGAAACCATTCGGGGAGCGTCTAATGAAACAGGCCGGCCAGGCGCTGGGACGATCTAGGAGCCTCCATCTTGGTCTCCCAGCGTGCGGAGCTCAATGAGCTATGTTCGCGTGTTTCGCGCGGTTGTGGCCTCTCCGAAACCTCACATGTTAACCCGAACTGATTGTCATCCGGGTAGACTGCTCGGTGCAGCTGGAACACTTTCCAGGATCAGCCGGGAATGCCGAGTGACCTGAGAAACCATAAGGTGGAGGCCATGGTGCTTGGCCGCAGTGAGGTTTTGCGGGAACGATCGTGACGAGGTTGGAGGGCAGGGAGCGGGTCGACTGGTCTACCTGGATTTGGCGGGCAGCTATCGCAGTTTGGTTCGCAAGCATTTCCCGCAGCGCGCATTGTCGCCGATCCTTTTCCTGTGTTGCGCACCGCTGAATCCTCACTTCCTGGACCGAGTGTACGGATGCGCACATTACTTTCAGAACTACAGATCGGCACTTAAAGGGATGTGTTCTTGAGCTCAGTCGAAGGCCCGACTGCCCCCATTAAGTCCGTAGAGCCACAATGTGTTGTCCAATGGAGCGGGAGACGGGATTCGAACCCGCGACATCAACCTTGGCAAGGTTGCACTCTACCAGCTGAGTTACTCCCGCTGAGGGGTATACCGACATTCTAAAACGACTTTGTTTACGAAGTCTATTCATGTGATTGCAACTTTGGAGGTTACCTCGGTAATCGGCCTCAGAGCACTCGACGGAGAAAAAAAATTCTGCTTGTCAACGCTTTTAAAGCTATGTCCTACAGCTACTTACGGTTTCCACAGATTTCTCTTGGGGAACGTCTTCCCTATGCTAGACTGAGGTTTCCGAACAGACAGAGACGACCCTTTTCCCATTCGCAGAGCCGCTAAGCTAACCGGTCGCGAGCCTCCATTTCAGTAAGGTGACAGCGAGCTTTTCCACAAGCGTGGAAAAGCTGTGGGAATGTCTTTGCTGTTTGCATTTTGGCCGCGCACGAGGGTTTACGGATTGGGTGACGCTTGGGACCGAATCAAGGAGTGGCTGGCTGTTAAGCTCAGCGAAGGAGCGTATCAGAACTGGATTTCCCGGACTGCTTCCGGCTCATTGCAGGATGGTGAATTGGTCGTCAGAGTTCCTGATGAGACGACTGAGGCTTGGATCCGCCAGGAGTACACGGCTCAGATCAGGACCGCTATCGAAGAGCTGAAGCTTCCGATTCGAAGAATCCAGTATCGTGTCGAAACGGAATCACCGCTGGCCGCATTCACTGCCGCCGCCACGGCGCACTCTTCCGGGGGCTCTGTCGTCAACGGCGTTCTGCCTCACTCGGGAGAACTGCAATTCGAAAAGACGGCCAACTGGCTAAATCCCCGCCTGACGTTTCAGACATACGTCGTAGGTTCCTCCAACCAACTGGCCCATGCCGCGGCACAAGCGGTGGCCAAAATGCCCTCACGTAGTTATAACCCGCTGTTCATCTACGGCGGCGTAGGAATCGGTAAAACGCACCTGATGCATGCCATCGGGCGGAGTCTACTCGATAACTATCAGGGCCTGAACGTGGTGTACACGTCGAGCGAGCGTTTCATGAACGAGATGATTACATCGATCAAGCTTGATCGGATGCCGGTCTTCCACCGGCACTACCGGTCAGCTGATGTTCTGCTGATCGATGACATCCACGTGATCGCTGGAAAAGAGCGTACGCAGGAAGAGTTTTTCCACACCTTCAATGAACTCTACGACCACCAGAAGCAGCTTGTGATTTCGAGCGACTCAGCTCCGAACCAGTTGCCTGGACTGGTCGAACGCCTGCGATCACGTTTCGAGTGGGGATTGATGGTGGATGTTCAACCTCCGGATCTTGAAACGAAAATGGCCATACTCGACAAGAAGGCTGAGACCGAAGGTATCGCGCTTCCACAAGACGTCAGAATCTTTATCGCGACCAAGACCAAATCGAACGTCCGTGAGCTTGAAGGCGCACTCACGCGCTTGATTGCCGTTTCCTCCGTGACGGGCCAGCCCATCACACTCGCGATGGCCCAGCAGACGCTGAAGCATCTTAGCAGCGGATCCGAAAAGCGGATCTCGGTCGACTCGATATTAAGGGCGGTGGGAGAGAGATTCAATCTCCAGCCGGCACAGCTGAAGATGAAGAGCAATACGCGGCAGATTGCTTACCCACGCCAGATCGCGATGTATCTGGTCAAAGACCTGACGCATGCGTCGTTGCCGGAAATCGGCCGCTACTTCGGCGGAAAACACCACACAACCGTCCTGCATTCCATTCAGAAAATCGAGGAGCTTCGTCAGCATGACGACGATTTGAACAACCTTATCCAATCGGTAACCGATGGGCTTCATTGAAGTTGCGCGGATTTGCACACGACGATGCTGCAGGGGCTTGTCGAGGAATGTTGGAAACGGCGGGACGAGGCAGATTTGCAGATTCAACGGGCGGGAATTCCACAGCCACAGATGGCGGAAAATACTTTGATTTGCTATAATTTAGAGAGAAATCAACATTTCCACAGCCCCTATTAATCCGGTTCTAAAAAACTGTTGTATATCCAGCTAGGGAGATAAGGTAACTTCACGGAGCCAAGGAGCGCTCAGAAGGCGACTATGGAATTCGCGGTAAGCAAATCTGATCTGGTACGGGAACTCGGATTGACGCAGGGCGTGGTCGAGAAGAAGACGAC
>JAFAUR010000123.1 GCA_019243205.1 Acidobacteriaceae bacterium
TGATGACTAAGGTTCCGTCCACCTGGTGTGAAACCTGCGCGTCGACGTAGAGCGTGACCCAAAAATCCGGCTTGCCTTCAGCGCGGGTGTAGTTTTTCGCGGTGAGGTCGCGGTTGATTTCGGAACGGACGAGATCTAGGGCGACCGAAAAGGTTTCGGCGATCTGCGGATTCTTGCGGAGAACGGGGTGCTCGCGCCAGGCATATGTATGGAACTTTGAGAAGTCGAGGGACTTGTCATAGTCCGTTTGAACCTTCTGGGCGAAAGCTACGCCCTCCAGCATCAACAGAAGAATGAGAATGAAGGGCGTCCTTAGCCTGTGCAAATGGTGGTTGATGCACGATTATGATTTTTGTCGCTTTATAACCTGCGATCGGGAAATTAGATCTACCCTAACGGCCTGCTATTGCTGATCCGTCTCAACCTGAGCGCCCGGCATTGCCCTACACATCCGGACTACCAGCGATTTACGCTGTTCAAACGAGTTTTGTCCGGGAGGCCTAGCATCCGCGCGACCCATGCTTCGCGTTGCGTACTGCCGGACAGGGTTAAGGCAAGCCCAAGAAACGATCGAACCAATTGAGCGTTTCCCGCATCGTAGTGTTCAGCACCTCGGGAGCGGAGACCGAATGCCCGCTCTCTACCAGTACCCGCTTTTTTCGACCGACAGGCGTGCCGAGCAACTGCAACATCGATTCCTGTTCCTGCGGCGTCGAGATCGAATCATATTTGCCGTTGATCATCAAAATCGGAATGGTCACGTGTGAAGCAAAGTTGACAGGATTGGATTCCGGCATAACGCGGAAATGTTTCGGCATCGCGCCGGACAGGAACACAGCCGCCTTGAACTGGGTCTCGCGACTGAGCAGCACTGGCCCGAAGTTAGCGCCAATACTCACGCCCATATATCCGATCTGACCGATGTCTGCGCGCCTCTCAATGTAGTCGAGTGACAGGCCCAACTCGTTTTTCCAGTGGATCAAGCCTTCCCGAATGAACATTGGCGGAGGATAACCAGAATTCTCCGGATCCGATGGAAAGCCCCGGAAGCGGTCGTAGGTGCCCCAGAAGATTGGGTACAGCATCGCCCTTCCACTTCGGATGATGTGCTCTACAGGTTGAATGTCGGCGCCCAGCTTTGCTTGGAACGCATCACCGCCTGGGACGTAGACGATGCACTGGTAACGCGGTCGTTTGACCAGGGGCAGAAAGAGATACGCGAACAGTTGGTCTTTGCCACGGCCATTTGGAAAGCGCAGTGTCTCGCGCCGCCAGTTCCGAGATAGGGTTGTGGATTCCACAAGGGGCTGCAAATCCGTGTGGTCACGCCGGTACAGAAGGCTGCTGGCCGCGAATACCTCCTCGGAAGGTTCGGCGGGAATGCCTTCGTCAACCGAAGGGGCTGGTATTGAGTCCAGGAGACGATTGCCGTCAACAGGTCTCTCAGCGCGTTTCACACATCGAAACCCGTTGAGCACCGACCGGTCAAAAGGCTCAAGTTTTTGCCCCCGAACAAACATATAGGCGGGATCGGACCAAGAACCCCCAAGGATGAATTTTTGCCCGCCTGAGCCATTGAAGCACCATTCGCGAACATTTCCTGCCATATCGTGAGCTCCAAATCGGCCCACCGCTCCGGTACGCGCAACCGGCAACGGGCCGCGCTGAGCATAGTTGCTGAGCGCGACCATAGATGCGCTCTCTTCGGGGGCCGCGGCACGGAACCATTCATAGATGTTGGGGAGCGCTTTTCCTGCGAAGGCGGCGTACGCAGCCGCCTCATACCAGCTCACGCCTGAAACGGGGTAATCGCTCTGACCCGCCGGATAAGTTGCCGCGTCCCAGGCTGCCGGCGACGGACGACCCGTTCGATCGCAAAACCTTGCCATAGCTTGATCCCAGGACAGGACGTGCTCGTTGGCGACGAATGGGATTCGCCAATAACCTCGGTCTCTGTATCCACCCGCGTTCACGAATTTCTGGAAATCCCTGTTGCTCACTTCGTGTCGATCTATCCAGAACTCGTCAACCATCACGGGTCCCAGCTTCCCTGCGCCAGCGAACTGTGCAAACAACGGACCGGCTGGGATCTTCACCATCTCCGCACGTTGGCCAGCCGGTTCTAACCGCAGATCATAGCTGGAAGACTCGGCTGCGATTTCAAGATCCGAGTAGCCGGCTTGGGTGAGGCGGAGGCGAACCGTGCCCATCTCCAGGCGGACGTTGTGAAGCGGTGTTCTGCCGAGTGATCGCCAGTTTGATTTGCGGTCCGCGTACGGACGCCAGAAAACCTCGACGCCGGCTGGCTCAGACACGATCGATACTTCCCGCGATACCTTCGCCAACAGTGTCTGCAATTCGTTATCGTCGGCGGGAAGACGCGCCGCTGCTTCCAAGGCGAGTTGGAACGCGGCGCTCCATTCACCCGTTTCGGCTAGGGCCCCCGCCCTTGGAATCGCCTCTTTGTATGCCCAGTAACGGCGCCGCGCGAGACGTAAAGCTGGAATAAGGACAGCGAGAGTAAGAAGGAGCAGCAGAATGCGAACCTTCATCGAAAGACGGAGTTTTCGGGCGGTATCTGTAGCTGGGCGTGCGAGCGCTTCCAGGGCGACTTCCTCGGTGGCAACAGGGCTCACAGTATTTCCGAATTCACCATCAAGGGTTTGCACTGGATGGACGAAGCGGTATCCGCGCTTCGGTTGCGTTTCGATGTATTTGGGAGAGATCGCTGTATCACACAGCGCTGTCCTGAGACGCTTGACAGCGGAGTTAAGACTCTGGTCGAACTCGACGTGCGTACCGTGGGCCCACAGCCTGGCCCGGAGTTCGTCCCGACTCACCGTAGTGCCTGGCGTCTCCAGAAGCGCAATCAATACCTTGACGGATTGATCGGGAATTCTCAATCGGGTGCCGTGCTTTGCGAGAGTGCCGGAACTCAGATCAACGCAGAAAGGTCCGAAAGTTACGCGCTGCTCTCTGCGTTGTGCTTGCATTCCGTGAGCCGCCATTATTCTACGCCGTACAGGGCCCGTCTGGATTCATAATGGCCCGCTCACCAACAACTTGGCGTGTCAGAAAAATGTCAGATGACTGGAGTAGGGCATACGTTTAGGATGCATTGCAGCCCCGCATTCATCTTGGGGATCCTGATTGGAGCAGAAGCATGTTGAAGATCTTTCCACCTGTCTGGATGAGCCTCGCCTTTTTGGGGGCCCAAGCCCTCGAGGGCAGCACCATTCACACGACCTACGCATTCACCGGCAGCGCAGGTAACATCGTTATTGAAAACGGATTCCTCACGGCAGACGGCGTGGCATCCGGATCGCTCGGAAACACAACCGGAGTTGAGTTCGACACGCACAACAACATAAACCTGACCACGCTCCAAAACTTCGGCACCTTCACGATGCGATTTCCCGATGGCAGCACGGCGTCTGGAAATCTTCATGAGGATGACACAGATGTGTCACTCGAAACCTCCAGCGGTCCTTTTACACAGACTCTGACGTTCACAGGCGGTACGGGGATGTTCGTAGACGTTTCGGGAGTCCTGACAGGGGGCGGCAACATTTATCCGACCTACTACACGACATCGGGTGAAGGTACCCTAACGGGTCCGGGTCTCGTACTGACCCCCGAACCTGGATCGTCCTTTTTATGTGTTGTCGGCTCCGTTCTGATTTTCTTAAGCGTTGGCACTCGTTTGGTCGCCGGTAGAGGCCTACGAGATTGTAGGACGTCGAACGCGAGTGCCGGCGCGTTGCACTAATTGGATGAACAGAACTTTTCGGTACGGCTACGGCGGTGTTGTCGGCGAATCGATACGTTGAGAGCGCGCAGCAAAGCAGTCGTTCTCTCCGTATTGCTACAGGGTGACGGCGAAGGGTTTGCTAATCCGTCGGGGCTGGCTTTCGGATCTTTCGCCTAACCTTCCCGACTACGCATTCGGAACCCTAGTTTCTGGACGACGACTCGGGAGCGATTCGGAAACAACGGTCGAGAGATCCGTCTCCAGGGACGCCACAATACCGGTCAATACTTCGAACAGCGGTTTGATTCGCTTGATACGACCCGGGTTTGAAGTTCCGAATCAATTCCTACTGACTTCCCA
>JAFAUR010000154.1 GCA_019243205.1 Acidobacteriaceae bacterium
CCTTGGGGTTTAGCTCCGCCGCATTCGGCTGGGACCAGCACCGCAGTTTGCTTCGGGAGCTCCGGTCGCCCTCGGGCCCCCTCCACCCCGAAACCAAACTATTGCCAGCCTAATCCATCCCAAAACAATTTACACAGAAAATGTTACCGAGCCGATCGAAGCTCATCACGATCCGTACGTTTGCGAATGAACCAGAAGTTAACCTTGCCAAAAGTGCTTTAGAGGCATTCGGGATTGATTGCATGATTGTCCGTGATGATTGCGGCGGTCAGCGGCCGCACCTGGCGTTCACGGGTTGACTCCGTCGCTGGTGAGAGCTGAAAATGGTTCACGCGCCGCAGAAGTTTTGGAAACCGACGCGGAGGGCGAGTGACCGCGGTGCCGGGTCACGGTAGAGTCGCAGAAATCCCTCACCATAGCCGTTACCTCGCATAATGGACGGATTGCCGACAGATGTTGTTCCGCACAGCCAACACGATCCTAATAGCTCTTCTAGTTACCACGATCGCCCGTGCACAAGAGGAGCACCATCACGATGAAGGAGCAGCGACCCCTCCCTCGCTGGGCACCGTCTCCTTCCCAATCTCCTGTTCTGCCGAAGACCAATCAGATTTCACCCACGGCATGGCGCTGCTGCACTCATTCGGCTACAAGAATGCGCGCCTTACATTCCAGCAGATCAACCGGCGCGATCCCTCATGCGCCATGGCGTACTGGGGTCAGGCAATGAGTCTGTACCGACAACTCTGGGACAGGCCTAGCGCTGAAGACTTAGCGGAAGGAGCGAAGCTCATCCAGGAAGCCGAAAGTCAGAGCATCCAAACCAAGCGAGAGCGCGCTTACATAGACGCGGCAGCAGCATTCTATGAAGGCAATACCAGGCGAAATTTCGATACTCGCCGTAGCGCGTATTCTGACGCAATGAAAAAAGTACACACATCGTGGCCCGATGACGACGAAGCGTCCCTGTTCTACGCACTTTCCCTTCTCACCTCACCCGATGCCGCGAAAAACAACTTCGCGATCACACGCCAGGCAATCGCGATCCTAAAAGACGTATTCCAACGAAGTCCGAATCACCCCGGCGCCGCTCACTATCTGATCCACGCCTGCGACAACCCAGTTCTAGCAGCGGACGGCTTGGCCGCGGCAAGGCGCTACGCCGAAATCGCACCCGCATCTCCGCACGCAGTGCATATGCCTTCGCACATCTTCGCGCGCCTCGGCATGTGGGACGAAGACATCAAATCTAACCTCGCGTCTATGCAATTAGCGAAGCAACAGAAGTCTTTTCCGGATATGCTCCATGCCATGAATTTCCTCGAGTATGCGTATCTGCAAAAAGGCAATCTCGATCAGGCGAAGCAGGTCGAAACGGACGCATTGAACGTCCCTAGAGAAGATTTCGTAGACATGCCGAGTATGTTCAACTACGTCCGCGTGCGCTTCCCGTCGCTATACCTGCTGGAAACTCACGACTGGATAGCCGCTCAAGCTCTTGCCGTTCCTCTCGACGCGGAACCTCGTTTTCAAGCGGTCGTCTACTGGACCCGCGCAGTCGCTTCGGGGCACCGACACGACCCCAAAGCGGCGCAGGACGCGGTGACCAACTTTGATGCCAAGATCGACGAAGTTCGTAAGACCAGCTATGCCTACGCCGTCGACTCCATGACCGGTGAACAAAATGAGGCTCACGCATGGTTAGCGTTTGCGCAGGGTCAAATGCAAAGCGCCATCAACCTCATGACCCGTGTAGCGGAGAACCAAGACCGCGAAGGAAAAGGCGAAGTCGAGTTTCCCGCTCGCGAGATGCTGGCAGACATGCTCCTGGAGGAAGGTAGCCCTTATGAAGCACTCACGCAATATCGGCTTTGCCTTCGCACAGATCCTAACCGATTGAACTCGTTAGCGGGCGCAAAACGCGCTGAAAACCTAATCAGCCAATAATTTCCGGCTTGCGCCCTGGATCACGGGCAACGCGTCAATGAGCCGTCAACGGCGATATCGCCCAGCTTTTCTCGTCCAATCGCCGTGTCAGGGCGCGGAACTCCTGAGAGCCGAAGGTAGCTATCTGGTCTTAAACCTCGTCGGGGCGGTTGAACCAGAAACCCATCGACACCGAACTACTTCAGCAATTCCGGCTCCGTCGTGCCTTGAGGCTGAATGGGTGTTTCGCCCGTAAGATGAAGACGAGTGCGGGCGGAGAACATAGGCCCGTGCGCGGCAGTTACAGGCGCAAACGCCTGAAGGCCGAGTGGTGGAAGTTTGGTGTCGTCATAGATCGCTTCCATGCCACCG
>JAFAUR010000192.1 GCA_019243205.1 Acidobacteriaceae bacterium
GCCAGTACTTCAGATTGTGCCGCGATTGCCATCCCGGCCGTGCGAAGTTGGAAATTTCATACCGCTCGATTCCCATCCGGGTCAGCCGTTCCACTGCCGATTCGTAAAGCTCCGCCGTCAGATCCTCATCCGGAAGATCCGCTGCACCGTAGCGGCAGCCGCCGGTGAGGACCTCTTTGCCTAACCTGCTATCCTCGTCCACCTCGAAGATGTAAACGGAAACATGTGGCGGATTCAAACGCTCGATCCAGTCGAGCGAAAGATTCCACGAGGCTCGATTCTGCAAAGGTAGTCCGGCAATCAGGTCCAGGTTGATGTTACGAATTCCGGCTCCGTGCAGGGTCTCGATGTCCTTCTCGACGACTGCCGCGCTATGCCGCCGGCCGGTCTTCCTAAGCTCTTCATCTACAAACGACTGCACGCCCAGGCTGACGCGGTTGATTCCGCATTCGCGCCAGCATTCCGCGGCTTCGGGAGTAATGGTCCCCGGAGCGCATTCGAGCGTGGACTCGAACAGGGGCGAGTACGCGCGGGCGCTCGATACTGCACTCGTAATCTTTCGCAAAGCGCCGTCCGACATCAGGCTGGGAGTCCCGCCTCCGAAGTAAAGAGTCTCCGGTTCCCACTCCCAGTGGTGCTGTTCCACTTCCTGGATCAGTTGTTCCTCGTACCTCAGGCGAGAAGCGCCGGTGTAAACTCCCGATGCGAAGTTGCAGAAGCTACATTTTTGGTTACAAAACGGAAACGAAATGTAAACACCCGACACGCGTTATTACAGCCTGACTTCTTCGCCGAGGTGCTCACCGATTGCGGATGCAATGAACTCGTCCAGCGTCTGTTTCGTATCCGGTAGTACAAACGTATGCTTCTCGTCGCTCCAGTCGAGCTTGAAGCTCTTGGAATGCGCGGATATCCAAATCTGCCTCACCGGGGTGTTCGGGCTAATCACGAATTTGCCTTTGGGCTCCTCAAACTCGATCGCGAGCGCACCTGCGTTGAAATCGGGCTCAAAGTCATACCGATCCGAGGCCGCCGAAAGCTTCCGATAGAGTGCGTCCAGCCCCGCGTCGGCCCGATTCTTAAACTCCTGCTCGTCCATGTTCTACTGTTATTGTCTACGAAGCCTGGGAAGTTTAGTAACTTTCATCCCGTGGCACTCATCAGCTAGCTTGCAGAACTATGGAGCCTTCTTGTGTCCGCCAAACCCTCCTTCCAGGCACAACAAAGCTCTTCGGCGATTACCTTTATAATTTCAGTAAGGTAGCAACGTACTATTCGGGGGATCATTCTGATCCCTCAACCCTGATCGACTCCGCTAAAGCAGTTCAGTTCCCCCCGTCACGCAGAGCTCAGATCGTCAACGCGCTGTCCCGGCAAAACACCAACGCTTCGGCCTTGGATAAACTTTCGCGGCCGGATACTGTGGCCGTGGTAACGGGCCAGCAAGTCGGGCTTTTCTCCGGGCCGGCCTACACCATCTTCAAGGCAGTCACCGCAGTTAACCTCGCGCGTTGGTTGGACGAGCAGGGAATCCCTGCCGTGCCGGTCTTCTGGCTTGCTACGGAAGATCACGATTTCGAGGAAGTCGATCACGCCTGGGTTTTCGGGCCCGACGCGACCCCGCGTGAACTGAAGATCCGGGAGCTGGTCTCTAACGGCGGCCCAGTCGGTTGCATTCCCCTCAACGAGATACCGATTTCCGATCTGCGGGAAGCCTTGGGGGGTCTGCCTTTTGCGGCCGAAGTCATTGAAAAGGTTCAACTCGCCTACCGGGAGGGCAATACGCTCGGTAGCGCATTTCGGGAATTCCTCTCGGACATCCTTGCCCCTTTTAGCCTTCTGTTCCTGGACCCGCTGCTCCCGGAGATGCGCGGAATCGCGGCCCCTTTCCTTTCCGAGGTTACAAGTCATGTTCCGGCGCTCACTCGAGACCTTCGGGAGCGAAGCAACGAACTGGAGCGAGCCGGGTATCACGCTCAGGTCCACATTGAATCCGACGCTTCGCTGCTGTTTCTCCTCGAGGGCGGAAGGCGGCTTCCGCTTCGCTGGAAAGACGGATCGTTCTACACAAAAGACCGAGCGTTTAGCCCTGACGATCTCAAAACCCGCGCGAATCAGCTCTCGCCCAATGCACTGCTGCGCCCGGTGATGCAAGACTTTCTGCTGCCGACTGCCACTTACGTTGGCGGTCCTGCCGAGATCGCTTATCTTGCGCAGAGCCAGGTACTATACAAAGCACTTTTAGGGCGCATGCCCCTGATCTTTCCCCGCAAGAGCTTCACTTTGCTGGACGCGCGCGCGAATAAGCTCCTCCATCGCTATGAAGTGCATATGACCGATCTGCTCGATTACCAGGAAAAGGTGAGAAGCCGTTTATCCGCAAAGCTGGTGCCTGATTATCTGGCGGCAGACTTTGTGTCACTGCGTTCCAGCGCTGCGGCCGCACTCGGCAAACTGCAGGCGAGCCTGCGGGAATTTGATCCCACCCTGTGTGCAGCTGCTAGTAAGAGCGCCGCAAAAATCCTGTATCAAATCAACAAGTTGTCCCAGAAAACCGCGCGCGAAGCCATGCGTCGCGATAAGAAGGCTGAGAGCGATGCCGCGTATCTGACGAACCTGGTCTATCCGAGGCGTCACCTGCAGGAGCGAATCTTCTCTATCGTGCCGTTTCTGGCAAAGCACGGAATGGATTTGCCGGAGCGACTGCTGGAATTGGCCCAGCTATCCTGCCACGATCACATGGTCCGCATCGTTTAGCCTCCCGTATAATGGCGGTGTTTTGAGGGCTGGCCGACTCGCGATAGCGGTTTGTTTCTTAATCTACGACCTGTATGGCGAAACTCCTGACGAATGGAGTTCGCGGGCTGAAAACGCGATTCGCAGCGGGAACTCCAACGCGGCACTCGAAGCCCTACAGAAAGCCGGGGCACTGCCAGGGCAAACGGCTGCTACGCAAGATCGCATTGGCTTTCTTTACGCCGTCCTCGGCAAGAACGCCGAGGCCGTTTCTTGTTTTGAGAAAGCGCTCGCTTCGAGCGGAGATTACGCCCCCGCCCACTTCCATCTCGGCGTTGCACTTTGGCTCCGCAATCAGTACGATCGTGCTTTGCCCGAACTGGAGCGTGCCGCCAAACTCTCCCCCAAAACTTTCGATTACCGGTATCGACTCGGGTCGGCGTATTTGCAGACTGAAAATTACCAGGCTGCGACCGATGAGTTGAAGACCGCTACGTCCCTGAACGGAACCGTCGCCGACGCCTGGAATCAACTGGGTCGCGCGCTACAGAAGCAGCGAGACTTGGCTGCGGCAGTGCAGGCGTACGCCAAAGCCGTCGCTCTTGACCCCAAGAGCGTTAATTATCGCAACGATTACGGCTATATGCTGATCGAAACGCGGCAGGCTGATAAAGCTATCGAGATCTTCGGACAGATCTTGTCCGAGAGTCCGCGAAACGCCAATGTCCGAGTAAATCTCGGATACGCGTACCTCAAGAAAGGCGAATTCGAATCTGCCGCAAAGGCGTTCCGCGCAGCTATCGAAACTGACCCGAAATCGCCCGCCGCACACTACGATCTCGGCATCGCGCTCAAGATGCAGGATCAGATTGAGCCGGCTCAGAAAGAGTTTCGGGAAGCCATCCGGCTAGATCCGTCTCTGCCGGAGGCGCATTACACGCTCGGCATCACGAATTGGCAATTGGGCGATTTCCCGGGTACGGTAGAACAGATGCGCGCCGCGCTAGCCGTTCGTCCGGATTACGCTGAAGCGCACTACATGCTCGGCATCGCTTTGAAGCAGAGTGGAGACCTCGATGGCGCCGTGCCGGAGTTGAAGGAGGCGATCCGACTCGATCCCAGCACCCCCGGGCCGTACAACACCCTTGGCCAGATTCTCCGAATCAAAGGCGATAAGCAGGGCAGTGAAGACGCCTTCGCCACCGGGGCGCGCCTGAAGCGAGAGAAAGAATCGCAGCTCGCGAACACGCTCGACCAGGGCATGCGAGGAGGCGTGATGCCCCAGCCTATGGCCGCCCCCCAGGCCGATTCCTCGAAGGGTCGCTAGTAGACTCGCATCAGATGGTTTCGCGGAGGTCTTTCGTAAAGTCCATTTGTGCCACGTTGCCCGTTTTTTCGATAGACCAACTGCTGGCGGGAACACCCCTCGGTGTACAGTTCGTGAATGTTGCTCGCGAGGCAGGACTCAACACGAAAACCATCTTCGGCGCCGACCAACGCAATAAGTACCTGCTCGAGACAACTGGGTGCGGAGTCGCTTTCTTCGATTACGACGACGACGGCTGGCTCGACATCTTCTTCGTCAACGGCACGCGTTTCGAAGCCACTTTTCCGAAAGGCTCTGAGCCGGTAAGCCGCCTTTACAAGAACAACCGCGACGGTACATTCACGGACGTAACCGTGAAATCCGGACTCGGGCGCACCGGCTGGGGGCAAGGTGTCTGCGTCGGCGATTACAACAATGACGGCCGCGAGGACTTGTTCGTCACATACTGGGGTGACTGTGCACTCTATCGCAATAACGGCGACGGGACGTTTACGGATGTAGCCGCCAAAGCGGGCGTGACCACCCGGACAACCAGTGGCTTGAAACGTTGGAACACTGGCTGCGCCTTTCTCGATTACGATCGCGACGGGCATCTCGATCTGTACGTTGCGAACTACATCGACTTCGATCCCAAAACAGCTCCACTTCCGGAGAGCGGGCCATGTTTATATGAAGGCCTGATCGTCGCCTGCGGCCCTCCCGGGCTGCAGGGCGGCAAGGACATCCTCTTTCACAACAATGGCGATGGCACGTTCATTGATGTCTCCGAAAGAGCCGGCATTCTGAAGAAGAACGGTACGTACGGACTCGGCGTTCTGGTCGCCGATTTCGATAACGACGGCTGGCCCGACATCTACGTGGCCGATGACTCTGCTCCTTCCGCTCTTTTCAAAAACAATCACGACGGAACGTTTACGGATATTGGCCTCGAAGCGGGCGTCGCATTCGGGGCAGATGGCAAAACACAGGCCGGCATGGGCGTTTCCGCGGCTGATGCCTTTGGAGATGGCAAACTCGCCATTTTCAAGACGAATTTCGCCGGGGATACATCGAGTCTGTATCGCAACCTCGGCGGAGGTAACTTCGAAGACATGACGTTCCAGGCCGGACTTGGGCGTAATACACGCTTCCTTGGATGGGGCGCGTCTTTCTTCGACTTCAACAACGATGGCTGGCCTGACGTCCTGTGCTGCAACGGCCACGTCTACCCAGAGGTCCGCGAGAAGGCGAGCGAATCCGGTTATCGCGAGCGCAAAGTGCTGTACCGGAATCTCGGCAACGGCAAGTTCGAAGATGTTTCGCTCGATGCAGGACCCGGCATGCTGGAGACGGTTCCCGCCCGCGGCTGCGCGATCGGCGATTTTGATAACGACGGTGATCTGGACGTCGTGGTGAATTGCGTCAACGATGTTCCGCAACTGCTTCGCTGCGACAGTACGTTGAAGAACAACTGGATCAAAGTGAAAACGATCGGAACGAAATCAAACCGTTCCGGCATCGGCGCACGGATCTACTGTCGCCCGGAGGGCCAACATCCGCAGATGGATGAAGTCCGCAGCGGCGGCGGTTATATCTCGCAAAGTGACCTGCGCGTTCATTTCGGAGTTGCGGAGGCAACAAAGGTCGATCTGGAGATACGTTGGCCCAGTGGGCAGGTGGACAAAATTCAGGATGTAGCGGTGAATCGCGTGGTGACGGTAGTGGAGGGAAAAGGGTTGAAATAAGGGGCGCTCGTCGGTGAACGCCCCTTGTTGTGATTACTTAGAAGTCCAGCCGCGCAGCGAACTGCATTCTTCGCATATTGTAGCCGAACGGGATGGAAGTGATTTGCCCGGCACCAGGACCGTTGACGAACTGCTGATTGTTCCCGGACTGCGGCAATCCAAGATTGGTGTGATTGAAGATATTGTACGCTTCGCCTCTGAGGGTGAAGTTTAGACGTTCCGTCATTTTGAAGCTCTTCGAAAGAGTGGCGTCCTGATTGATGAATATCGGTCCGCGCAACGTGTTCACGCCGTAATTGCCGAACGTATTGTCGGCTGGGACGACGAAGGCGCTACTGAGCGAACCATTAGGATTGATATTGAACCATTGATTCCGGTTTTGATTTGCTGCATATGGGCTCCCCGTACCGATGTTCGGCCGGCCGGCTGGTCCCACGTAGGGACGGACGGCGCTCGACGGGAAAGTCTGGATCATGGGTGTAATAGGCATCCCACTGTAAAACGTAGTAATGCCGCTCGCATTCCATCCACCTAAGATCGCATCAAGCCACCGGTTCATGTTGGCACCGTACTTCCGTCCTCGGCCGAATGGAATGCTATAGTTCTGCGAGATCACCAACTGGTGATCAGGTATCCAGTTCTCGCGACCATAGCCGAGAGGGCGATTGTAATTGAATGTGTAATCGTCGGATTGGCTTCCCTCGGCGTCCTGGAATGTGTAACTGACCTGAACTTGATATCCGGAAGAAACGTATCCCTTTAACTGCACTTGGAGAGAATTGTACTGGTTATTCGCACACATGCAGTACAGGGTTATAGCCTGTGTCCATCCGTATTGCGCATAGAATGG
>JAFAUR010000308.1 GCA_019243205.1 Acidobacteriaceae bacterium
GCCATTGGAGGCGTTTTCCCCGCTATGCAAGCTTCGAAAAAGGAGATACTTTCGGCGCTTCGTGAGATATAGCGCGTTCGAATTCACTTCATGCAAGCGGAACTGAAAAGTTTAACAATCGATCGCACTACGCGCCGGCAGAAGGGCGAAGGCAAGCCTATCGCGAAGCTGCTGCTGCTCGCCGTCGTCATCGGTGTGGCGGCGGTCGCGGCAGTCGTAGCCTTCGAGAAGTTGAACGCTGCTACACCGGTCAAGATCGTGCGCGTGCCTTCTCCTGTTTCCGCCGCGGATGCCGGACAACAGGTTGTACTCACCGCCACCGGATACATCATCGCCGCGCACAAAATCGAAGTGGCATCGAAGGTGGTGGGGCGCGTGGCCTGGATAGGCGTCGACAAGGGCGACAAAGTGCACGCGGAACAGGTCCTGGTGCGGCTGGAAGATGACGAGTACCGCGCGCAGGTGACACAACAACAGGGTCAGATTGCAAACCTGAAAGCCAGGTTGCAGGAGCTCGAAAACGGTTCCCGCCCGGAGGAAGTCGAGAAAGCGCGGGCCGACGTCAACGAGGCGAAGGCGGATCTGGAAGATGCAAGGGTGACGCTCGCGCGAACGAAGCAGTTGGTCACCGAAGGCGTGCTTGCAAAACAGGCTCTGGATGATGCGCAGGCAAAGTACGACGGCAGCGCCGCCAAAGTGGCAAGCTTGCAAAGAACGCTAGACCTTTCGGTTCTCGGCCCGCGCCGCGAGGAAGTCGACCAGGTGCGTGGGCAAATCACACAGGCCGAAGGCGCGCTGGCCTACGCGCAGACACAACTGGACAACACCGTCATCAAAGCTCCGGTTTCCGGAACGATTCTTGATCGCAACGTCGAAAGGGGCGAGTTCGTAACCAATGGCTTCGTCGGGGACAAGGGAGCCAAAGGATACCTGGTCACGATGGCCGATTTGAACTATTTGCAGGTCGAACTCGACATCAGCCAGAACGATTTCCCGAAACTCGGTCCGCAGCAGAAAGGAACTATCACGACCGATGCATATCCCGATCGCAAGTATCAGGGAATGGTTGAACAGGTCTCACCCGAGGCGGATCGTGCGAAGGCCACCGTTCAGGTGAAAGTTCGTGTTTTGAAACCGGATGAGTACCTGAGACCGGACATGAATGCGACTGTTGCGTTTTACAACGAAGGCGCGGCGGAATCCAACTCCGCGGGCAAGCGTGCGGTTGTCATTCCGGAAGGCACGGTCCAGAACGGAAGCGTTCTTCTTGCCGTGAACGGTAGGGCCAGAAAGCGTGCTGTGACGGTCAGCGGGACTTCATCGAAGGGCATTGTAATCGAGAACGGGCTGATCGGGGGCGAGGACCTGATCGTATCTCCGCCTTCTGATTTGAAGGATGGCGCGCGCATAGTCGCAAGGGACAGATAAAGGGGAAAGGCGATGAGCGAAGCTGTTGTAAAGACGAGCAAGTTAACCAAGGAATTCGTTCGCGATGAGTTTCATGTACTCGCGCTCGATTCGGTTGATATGAGGATCGATCGCGGCGATTTCATCGCCTTGATGGGCCCTTCCGGATCCGGTAAATCAACGCTGCTGCATTTGATTGCCGCCATGGACAAGCCCAGCGAGGGCACCATCGAAGTGTTGGGGTCGAATCTGCGGGAGATGAATGACGCGCAGATCGCCCATTGGCGCAACGTACATATCGGCTTCGTCTTTCAGTCGTTCAATTTGTTGCCGGTATTGACTGCGCTCGAGAATGTCGAGCTGCCGCTGAAACTCACGCGCCTGAACAAGAAAGAAAGGCTGGAGCATGCGGAAACCGCATTGAAGCTCGTTGGGCTGGGCGACCGTCTCGATCATCTTCCCAAGCAGCTCTCGGGCGGGCAGGAGCAGCGCGTCGCCATTGCGCGTGCCATCGTCACGGATCCGGATCTGATTCTTGCCGACGAGCCGACAGGAAACCTGGACGCGGCAGCCGCTGAAGATGCTCTGACGATGCTAAGCCGCCTGAATCGCGAATTCGGCAAGACCATCATCATGGTTACCCACGACCCGCACGCAGCGAAGTTCGCCAAAACGGTCCGGCACCTCGAGAAAGGTCAGTTGCTGCCGCTCGGAACGCTTCCGGCCGATTGGGCTTCGCCGCTCGCGTCCCGCAACTGAAATCAAAACGCCTAGTGGCGGAAATGGCGAATGCCGGTGAACAGCATCGCCATTTTCCACTTGTTGGCGGCGGCGATCACTTCTTCATCGCGCACAGATCCACCGGGCTGAATCACCGCGGTAACTCCGTGGCGCGCCGCTTCTTCTACTCCGTCCGCGAACGGGAAAAATGCGTCCGACGCGAGAACAGAGCCCTCGAGCGGCAGAACCGCCTTCATGGCCCCGAGCTTCACGCTGTCCACGCGGCTCGTTTGCCCGGCGCCCACACTGATCGTCTGCCCCGGACGCGCATACACGATTGCGTTCGACTTGACGTGCTTACAGACTGTCCACGCAAAGAGGAGAGCTTCCGTTTCGAGCGCGGACGGCGAGCGCGTCGTCTTCAGCCGAAGACCTTCGGCATCAAGCGTCGCCGTATCTGCAGTTTGAAGCAGAAAGCCGCCGGTAATCGATTTCAGTACGGGATCGGGACGCTCGGATGGCTTCACTTCCAGCAGCCGTAAGTTCTTCTTTGCAGCAAGCACCGAACGAGCGGCTTCCGAAAAACCCGGCGCCGCAATGGCTTCCACGAATAACTTCGACACCTCCGCCGCCGTTTCTTCATTCACTTCGCGGTTGAACGCCAGTATGCCTCCGAATGCAGACACAGGATCCGCTTCGAGCGCTTTGCGATATGCATTTGCCAATGTCAGTTGCTCCGCGCAGCCGCACGGGTTGGTGTGCTTGATGATGGCGCAGGCGGGCGATTCAAATTCGCTTACCAGCTGCCATGCCGCATCAAGATCGACGAGATTGTTGTATGAAAGTTCTTTCCCGCCGAGCTGTTCGCCCGCGGCAACGCCTGTATCGCGTGTGCGATAGAGCGCGGCTTTTTGATGCGGGTTCTCTCCGTATCGAAGAGCGGCGGCGCGGGTTGCGCTGATCGCGAGGTGAGCGGGAAGGTCATGGTCGTCCTGTTCGCGTCCCTTGCTCCCGGCTGGCGTCGTCGTACGCCCTTCGGAATCGATCTGCGAGAGGCGGGATGCAATCGCACGATCGTAAGCGGCAGTGTGTTCGAATGCCTGTTGGGCCAGCTTCCAGTTCGTTTCCGGGGAAAGCGCACCATCGTTGCGCTCGAGTTCCTCGAGCACAGAGGTGTACTGCTCTGGAGTAACAACCACCGCAACGTCCCCAAAATTTTTCGCAGCTGCTCGAATCATCGTTGGGCCGCCTATATCGATGTTTTCGATCAGTTCGCCCCGCTCGATATCCGGGTCTTCTGCGTACTTTTCGAACTGATACAAATTCACGATCACCATCTGAATTGCCGGGATATCGTGTTCGCTCAAAGCCTGCATGTGCTCAGGCTTCGAGCGGATGGCGAGAATGCCCCCCGCTATCTTTGGGTGAAGCGTTTTGACGCGCCCGTCCAACATTTCGGGGAACCCGGTGACCTCCGCCACTTCTCTGACCGGGATCGTGTTTGCCCCTAGCAGTTTTGCTGTCCCTCCGGTGGAAATGAGTTCAATCCCCAGGTTGTGCAGCTTACGGGCAAAATCGACGATACCGGTTTTATCGGTAACGCTCAGCAGAGCGTGCGCGATCCTTGGCATTCGTCCTCATTTTGACAGAAGGACCGAGCGCAACCAGCAGTAGCGATCGCGGAAT
>JAFAUR010000739.1 GCA_019243205.1 Acidobacteriaceae bacterium
GAGTCCTCTGCTCTGACCGCTGAGCTAAGGGCCCGCAAGTGAACCATCATGAGGAGCTACACGAAAACCGATGCTCCGCGGCGACCTGGGAGCTGAAACTGCGGTGGTTTCAACTGCCGAGCCGCTCGAAACGCATGCCTTCGATCACATTAGCACGCGACGGCGACTGGCGGCGGCGTATTGCGATAGCTGACGTACCTGTTTCTTAGAACAGGTGGCCCATCTTTTCGCGCTTGGTTTTCAGGTATTCGGCGGTCGTGTCAAGCGGTGGAACGACAATCGGGGCGCGCTCGACCACTCGTATTCCGGCGTTCTGAAGAGCGGTCACCTTCTCCGGATTGTTCGAGAGCAGTCTCACTTCCGAAATCCGGAAATAGTTCAAGATGGCTGCAGGCAGGGCATAATCGCGCAGGTCCGCTTTGAATCCGAGTTTTTCGTTTGCCTCAACCGTATCCAATCCTTCGTCCTGCAGCTCGTACGCACGCAGCTTGTTCAGTAATCCGATTCCGCGGCCTTCCTGATGCTCGTAGATCAGCAGCCCGCGCCCTTCCGACACAATTTGATCGAGCGCCAGTTCGAGTTGCGAGCGGCAGTCGCAGCGCAGGCTGTGGAATACGTCCCCCGTCAGGCACTGCGAATGAATGCGCACCAATAGCGGGCCGAGTTGCGGCGACAAATCGCCCACTTTCAGCGCGAGAGCTTCCTCGACTTCTTCTGGCCGAACGCCTTCAAAGCCGTAGATCCGAAACCGTCCGAAGCGGCTCGGGAAATCGGCCTCGGCCACTTTTTTCAGCTCGATATCGGGCAACTCACTGTTTCTGCTCACGTTAGCGATTCGATGCGAGGACGATGCGCTAAGGTGCGCTGCCAAGGCCCTACCCTTTTATTATAGGAACGCGCATGCTCACGCAAACGCAGATCGCCGCCCTGCTGATCAAGGTGGCGGTGTCTGCGTCCATCGCCAGCATCATGATGCGGTTCGGCTCGATCGAGAAAATCCTCATTCGCGACGATCGTACGGTTGCCGACCGGCTTCGCCTGGCGTTTGTTTTTTCTGTGCTGTTCGGAGCAAGCGCCGAAGTTCGCATCCTCACCCATCACCAATACCAGGCGATCGACCTGGCGCTCGAAGGCGCGCAGATTGCGGGCATGCTCGGCGGGTATGTCAGCGGTCTGATTACCGGGATCTGCGTGTCCATCCCGGACATGTTCGACGGTAAGTATATGTCGATGCCGCTGTACTCAGCCGCCGCGATACTCGGCGCGCTGATGCACGACCTGGCTCCGGAGCGCGAAGACATCTGGTATTTCTCACCTTTCGTGGATCTGAACCTCTATCGCCTGTTCAAGCAGGCTCTGCGTTTCAATCGCGATGCGATCCAGCCGCGCGTGATCGAGCGAGCGGCATTCAACGTCGCCTGCAATGCCATCGTGGTCGTTACCGAGATGCTGCGGTGGGGCGTGTATGACCTGTTCAAAGTTCACAACACGTTCTTCATCTTCGAGCACGCGCGCTTGAACGCCTGGACCTTCGTGGCCTGCGCGGTGACCACGCTTTTTTCCGTATCGTTGCCCATCCGCATCTGGAGCAGTTATCGGGCCGAGAAACAGCTTGACGTGCAACGCGCCCGGCTGACGGAAGCACGCCTTGCCGCGCTCACTAACCAGATCAATCCGCACTTCCTCTTCAACACGCTGAACTCGATCGCCAGCCTCACCCGCATCGATCCCGAACGCGCGCGCAGCATGATTTACCGGCTTTCAAACATCATGCGGCGGCGGCTGCGCAGCACCGAGAACCTGGCGCCGCTGCGAGACGAGATTTCATTCATCGATGACTATCTCGCGATTGAGATGGTGCGCTTCGGCGACAAACTCCGTTTCTACAAAGAGGTGGAAGAAGACGCGCTCGATCGCATGGTTCCGAGCATGATCCTGCAGCCTATCATCGAGAACTCCATCAAGCACGGATTGGCCGGGAAACTCGAGGGTGGCAACGTCCGTCTGCGCGCGTGGATCGAAGGCACCCGCCTGATGATCTCCATTCAGGATGACGGAATAGGAATGGACGAATCGAAACTGGCCAGCGTGCTGAAACAGGGCGGGGGAATCGGAGTGAGCAATGTCAACGAGCGCCTGCGTGTCCTGTTCGGAGCGGGTTACCGGATGGCGATCGAAAGTAAGCCCGGCGCGGGGACCGAGACGTTGATCGAGATACCGGAACGCGAACCCGTGAGGGAGACAGCCCCGGCGGTCACTGCATAAGAAGCGGTCGCAGGGATAGGGTTGGTGCTCCGGTCGCTGCGCTTCGCGGCTCTGATCGCTAGCGGACTGCTCCGGTCACTTCGCTTGGAGCCGGATGACTAGCTCTCAGGCGGAATACTTGGCGCCTCTGATGCCCGCCAGCACGCCTCGCATGTACGAAAAGCTCTTCTGCATGCCGGGCAGCGGATCGTTCTCGTGAACTTCATATTCCAGGTTCACCGAGGCCGAATATTTCATTTTGATCAGCTGCATGAAGATCTGCGGAAAAGGCAGTTTGCCGTCTCCGACAGCGACCTGGCTCTCTTTCACCATGGGATCGGACAGATCCTTAACATGCATATCGAGCAGCCTCGGTCCGGCTTCGGCAATCGATTCGACGATGTCGGCGCCCGTGCGGGACGTGTGTCCGACGTCGATGCACAACCCACAGCGCCGATCCATGTTTTTCACGACGGCCAGAACGCTTTGGGGCGTTGGGAAATTCTTGTCCTCCGGACCGTGATTGTGAACGGCAATCTTGATGTCGTACTCTTTCACGAACTTGTCGAGTTTCGGCAGAGTGGTATGCGTCGGCGCGCACACGATCAGCGGGAAGCCGGCGCGCTTGGCGTACTCGAATTTTTGCCGAATATCGGCCTCGTCGTCCTTCGCAAAGCTGACGTTTCCGCATCCGACCAGAATGATGCCGGCATCGGCGAATTCCTTCTTCGCCTGATCGATTTCTTCCGGTGAGCTGTTCAGCGCGAGATGAACGTCTTTCACGTTCAGGTAAGGCGTCCCCAGCTCCTTCGTCATTTGAATGGCTTGCGCGCGGGTGAATTTCCGGAAAGAATACGAGGCTACACCCAGCTTGAGATCAGCGCCGCCGATCTTGACTTCTTGCGCGGATAGTTCCTGACCGCCCAGCGCAGCAAGACCGATTGCGGCCGGCGCGGAACGGAGCACCGCCCTTCTGCTTAAAGCATGTTTCAACATTCAGATCGCCTCCAGTTCTTCTTCGAGCAGTTGCTTCTCATACAGCTCGGCATAGTAGCCTCCGAGCGCTTGCAGCTGCTCATGCGTCCCGATCTCTACTATAGAACCGTGGCTGAGAACTACGATTCTGTGGGCATTCTGAACGGTCGACACGCGATGGGAGATCAGAATGGTGGTTCGACCGCGCATCACTCCAGCCAACCCGCGAAGCACCTTCTCTTCGGTGACGGTATCGACGCTCGAAAGGGCGTCGTCCAGAATCAGCAGGCGGGGGTTGCGTATGATGGCGCGCGCGATGGCTGTTCGCTGCTTCTGACCGCCGGACAAGGTCAGCCCGCGTTCTCCAATCACGGTATCGAGCCCGTGCGGGAAGGTTTCCAGATCGGCGGCAAGCCCGGCGATCTCGGCCGCCCATTGAATCTGCTCGCGAGTCGCGTCCGGCGCTCCCCACGCGATATTCTCGGCCAGAGTCGCGCTGAATAGGAAAGTTTCCTGCGGCACGAAACCGATCTGCCTGCGCAAGTCTTCCGGGTCGAATTCGCGCAAATCGATGCCGCTCAGTTCGAGTGAACCGGAGGTCGGATCGAATAGCCGCGGA
The DNA here is from genome assembly GCA_019243205.1 of Acidobacteriaceae bacterium. GTDB lineage: Bacteria > Acidobacteriota > Terriglobia > Bryobacterales > Bryobacteraceae > Bog-105. The sequence continues at coordinate 3,839 of JAFAUR010000739.1, forward strand.
ATCAGATTCACCAATGTCGTTTTGCCGCTGCCGGTATGTCCGACAATGGCGACCGTTTCGCCCGCATGGATGGTCAGGTCAATGTGACGCAAGGCCTCGCGCGCGCCGAAACGGGCCGAAACATCGCGAAAACGAACCTCCGGCGTGCCGGCGAGCGGGGTCGGCGCGATTCCGACGGGCGGTCGAATGGCCGGCTGCTCATGCAGGATTTCGTTGATGCGATTGAGTGAGGCGGTTCCACGCTGCATCAGGTTCACGACCCAGCCGAACGCGATCATGGGCCAGATCAACATTCCCATGTAGGTGTTGAACATGACGAAGCTGCCCAGGCTGATTCGTCCCGCCAGAAGCTGTTTTCCGCCGGCCCAGAGTACAAGCAGAAACGTACAGCCGATGAGCGCCTGCAGGAGCGGATTAAACGCACCTTGAATGCGCGCCAAGCCGATATTTTCGCGGATGTATTCGAGATTCAATCGTTCAAACTGCTCGAGTTCCGCCTGCTCCTGGGCATAGGCGCGCACGACGCGCACTCCCGCCAGATTTTCCTGCACGCGGCTGCTGATGTCGGAAAACATCTTCTGGATGTGTTCGAAGCGTCTATGAATTCTGCGGCCGAAGTAAATCACCGCGGCGGACACGGCGGGAGCCGGGATGAAGGCGATCAGCGTCAGCTTCCAATCGGTATGCAGCATGACGGCGAGAGCGAGCAGCAGCATCACTGACGTCTCGGTCCAATACATGATTCCCGGCCCAAGCATCATGCGCACCGCATTCAAATCGTTTGTGCTGCGGGCCATGATGTCGCCGGTCCGGTAACGCGAATAGAAATCCTGCGACAACTTCATCAGATGCGCGAAGAGATCGTTGCGGAGGTCGAACTCCATATCGCGGGAGATGCCGATGATGATGACGCGCATCCAGTACTGAAACAGACCTTTCACGAGCGACAGGCCGATGAGAAGAGCGGCGAGCTGCATGACGATCCGAAGCTGAAATCCGCGGGTCAGCGAATCCACGCCATCTTTGATGACTAACGGCAGCGCCGCTGCGAGCAGATCCTTCATCAGCAGCGATCCGATACCGAGCGACAGCCCGGCGCGGTATCGGCGCATGTACGGCCACAGAGTAGAAAACGACTTCAGCACGTTCAGATTCCCAGGTCCGTGGCGATGGTTTTCATCCACTCGTAAAGGAATGTGCGAGCGCCGTTCCGGGATTGCCACCATGTGTTTGGAGTAAAAAACGGGTCGGCCGCGGGGATAACCCCGGTATTTATGTCAGGGTTTACCTGACGCATCAGCTTCGCCGCGCGGCGGGTGTGAAAGTTGCTGGTCACTAATACGATCTTACGGATGCCGTGCTCACGCAAATATGCGCCGATGGCTCGGGTTTCGGACCTCGTCGAATCTGTATTCAGATGTAAGGGACGGAACAGGGAAGCCGGGTAGCCCTTGGTGACGGCATACCGTATCGTTTCGTCAGCTTCATAACCCATGAGCTTCGGCGGGCCGCTCACGAGAACCAGCGGCGCGCATCCGCTCTCCGCCAACTGCGCCGCTTTCAGAATTCGAGTGCCGAAATCATCGCCACCCAAAACCACGATAGCCTGCGCGTTCCGGGGCCCGTCATCTTCTATTAAGGCGTTTCCGGCCGCGGTCATGAGCGGAACACGCTCTAACCAGAGAAGGAGCGGAATAGCGAGGATGATTATCAGGAAAATAAAGCAGCCTCGGGAAGAGCGGCGGCCCTTCCGAGGACGGCTGCTAGACCGCAGCGTTAATCCTCATGCGAGGCTTTGGAGGAATCCGTCGTGCGCGGTTCCAGACGTCCTTCCGTTTTTAACTGCTGGAACATCTTGTCGATCTCGTCTTCATCTTCCGAGCTCACCATTCGCACCGGTTGGTCCGCGCCTGGAGTGCCCCCGGCCAAACTGGTCCAGGTCCAATAATCGCGGTGCGCAACGCCATCGAACGACGCCATGCTGGAGTACTTCCGGAGCTGGAACATCAGGCGTGCGATTTTCTCCGGTTCGCCGGGGAAGATGAGCGTCTTGTGCCTGGAATTGGTCAGCTTGATCCTCAGCAGAAGCGGAGAGACGAACCGGCTGCTATTGATTTCCACAACTTCCCGCCAGGCAATCGCGCGTTCACCGATATTAAACTGCGTTTCGCCTACGCGAATGACTGGGCGCGCGGCGAGCCAGAAAAGAAAGGCTGAGGTCGCGGCGCACAAAACTCCGGGGATAAACGCCAAGGGCGCGCGGAAACCGCACAACACACACGCGGCCGAGCCCGCCAAGGCCACCCAGCCAACGCGAGAATACAGATGCGACGGCTGGTAGACTTCGACGCTCGGCTCCATGTCTACAGGCTACTCCCGGGTTGTGGTGCCGTCAATGGAAGGATTACGCGAACGTGTGCGCTTGGTTAATTCAATTCCGATGCGGACATAATCAATGAAGCTCAGCGTGGTGAACAGGGCACTCAGAGTCAGCGCCGCGGTTTCGAGCCAGCGCAACCAAAAGGCCGGAAAAGCAGCATTCAGGAGTACCAG
>JAFAUR010000405.1 GCA_019243205.1 Acidobacteriaceae bacterium
CGAGAGCGTCGCGGCGATGCGGGCGATTCCTGGGGTGACGAATGCGGCTGTCGGACTGACCCTGCCGTATGAACGCGCTCCGCTGAATTCGGTGAAGCTCATCGGAAGCAGGGAATCCGGACGGGAAGTTACAACGAACGAGACGTACGTCACGCCTGGTTATTTCGAAACGTTGGAGATTCCGGTGGTTGCGGGCCGGGCGTTCATGGATGCGGACGGTCCGCATGCGCAGCCGGTCGTGATCGTCAATCAGACATTCGCGCGAAAGTTCTTGCATGAGGGTAGTCCTGTCGGGCAGTTTCTTAATAGAGGCAACAGCAACCTGTTGATCGTGGGGGTTGTGGCGGATACTATGCTGTCCTCCGCGGCCAGGCTGAACGCGGGCGCGGCGCCACTCACCAAGGAGGAGGCCACCTATATCCCCGCCGCACAATTCGTCGACGGCAAGTCTCTTTCGTTGCTGAATACCTGGTTTCAGCCAAGCTGGGTTGTGCGCACTGCGGGCCCGGTCGCGGGTCTGATTGCGCAGATGCAGCGCGGACTGGCGAGCGTCGACCCGAACCTGCCGTTTAGCGGTTTTTATTCAATGAAGGACCTCATGGCCAGAACACTCGTGATGCAGAGGATCGAGGTCGTTCTACTGACGGTCATGGCGTCGCTTGCGCTATTGCTGAGCGCGGTTGGCATCTTCGCGTTGGTGGCGAATATCGTCGCGCAGAGGACGAGGGAGATCGGTATCCGCATGGCCCTGGGTTCCACGATTCGAAAGACGATGCTGGATATCGGCAGGCCGGGAGTGGGCGCTTCGGTTGTGGGATTGGCCGTGGGACTGATGCTCTCCGCAGGTGTTCTTCGCGGCATGCGGAGCATTCTGTATGGCGTAGGCGTGTACGATGTACCGACGATCCTGGCGGTGGTGCTCATCCTCTCGGCTGTAACGCTTCTCGCAACAACCATACCTGCCCTGAAAGTTGCAAGGATCGACGCAGCCAAGACACTCCGTGAAGAATAGAAAGTCCGCAAGGCCGGGACAGTCCGCAATCAACCCAGCAATCGCTAAGTTCCGTACCGGCGTCAACTTGAAGAACTACACAAGTTCGGGCCGTCAAGTTGAGGGCAAACGTGCTAGGGACGGATGTGAGCGGTCTCATTCGATTGGTCGTGTGTGACGGCCTACCGTTGACGAATCCGCTTTGACGTACAGTCGCCGTTTGCTGACATTGGATGCTAGCGCGTTACGCGGCAAACTGACGTGAGCGTTATGTACTCGAAGCCCGTTTATGGCCAATCTCACCATAGCCGAGTTTACGGACAAGTGGATTCAAGAACGGTACCGCGTTCCCGTCAACTTGACGGCCTCTGCCCAACTCCCGAATTGCCCGTGGTGCGCGACCAAATGGAGACCGGCGACGAACAACCAGACGCATGCTTGAGCTCGGTTACTGAGCTTTAGTCAATTGCTTTATTGTTACACTCTGTGCTAATCGGGCGAGATGCAGTGCACGGGGAGCAACAGAACCAAAAGCAGCATGCGCCGATATCGGCCAGCGCCTGGCTGCGGATCGGACAATTGTTTGAGGCTGCACTGGCACACCCTCCCGAGCAGCGCGCCAGCTTTGTAGAGAGGAATTGCTCGGAAGAGCCCGAAATGTGCCGTGAACTCCTATCACTGCTCAAATCGGCGGAAACGGCCGGCTCGTTTCTCGATAGTCCCGCCACCGGTTGGAGCGCGCAACGTGTCACGCTCGACCGTGGGTACAGACTTGGTCAGTTCGAGATTCTCGAACTAATCGGGCGCGGCGGGATGGGCGATGTTTATCGCGCTCGGGACCCGCGCCTGCGACGTGAGGTCGCTATCAAGGTTCTGCCGCCGGCGTTTGCTTGCGATCCCGAAAGAGTCCTCCGCTTCGAGCGCGAGGCAAAGGCTGCGGGCAGTCTCAGCCATCCGAATGTTGTTCACATTTACGAATACGGACAGACAGATGGAAACTCGTGGATCGCCTTTGAGTTCGTGCAAGGTTGTTCGCTTGATCGCGTGATGGAACGCGGCGCAATCGCTTGGCCGCGTGCCGTCGAATTCGCCACACAAATTGCGCATGGACTCGCCGCGGCGCATGCCGCAGGCATCATTCATCGTGACTTGACGCCGCGGAACATTATGATGACGCCAGAAGGCGGAATCAAAATCCTCGATTTCGGGACCGCCAAGCTTGACTACGCCGTTTCGCGAGCATGCGGAGCTTTCGCCGCAGAAATCAGCGGAATTGGCTTGATCGTTGGCACTCCCGGCTATATGGCGCCGGAACAGGTAGCCGGCATGCCGGCGGATGCGCGCTCGGACATTTTTGCGCTCGGTGTGCTTCTCTATGAAATGCTTTCGGGACTGCGCGCATTTAAAAGCTCTTCCGCAATCGAAACCATGAACGCAACCCTCAAGGAGGAGCCGCCAGATCTGCCCGGCTCAATCCCGGCACCGGTACAGCGGATCACGCGCCGGTGTTTGGACAAGGCAGCAAACCAGCGGTTTCAGTCCGCTGCCGACGTAGGCTTTGCGCTCGCAGCATTGTTAGGTGACGAAGTAAATGAAGCGCCGGCGAGGCCAATCAAACATCGCATGTCGCTGAAATGGATCATTCTGGCTAGTGCGGTGGCGATGCTCATCATCGGGGCCGGTTACTGGGTAGGCACGCGTGCAATCAAGCCTGCCGCTGCTCCCGATTTTGTCCTGCGGCGTCTGACGTTGGATTCAGGCCTGACAACAGACGGCGCAATTTCTCCAGACGGTAAGCTTGTCGCGTTCGCAAGTGACCGAGCAAATGCTAAGAATTTGGAGATTTGGGTGAAGCAACTCGACGGCACAGGCGCGGCGGTCCGGCTGACGAACAATGACGCCGATAACTACGATCCGGCGTTCTCACCCGATGGAACACAGGTCACGTACCGGTCCGAATTGGAAGGAGGCGGGATTTACGCTATTCCGTCGCTTGGCGGAGAGCCTCATCTTCTAGTTCCTCAAGGTAAACGACCACGCTTCTCTCCCGATGGCCGTTTCTTGCTGTACTGGAAGGGTATTGGCAGCCGCGGAAGACCCTTTGGCGAATTTGGCGTGAGCCTTTTCGTGCAGGCGGTCTTGGGAGGAACGCCCATTCAGATTGGGTCAAGCTGTACATGGATCAACGCTTTGGCATTGTGGTCTCCCGACAGCCGGCGCGTGCTTTTCGAAGGATTATGCGATCAACAACTCGACATGTGGATCTTCAGCATCGACGACAAGCATCTGCAACCGAGCCATGCGCTGTTCAAGTACTTACTAGATAATGCTTTTCGATCTCCCGCTTCCGCATATCAATATCCGGCATTTGTGTTTCAGGAATGGGTGCCTGACCCGCCACGCCTTTTTATGTTGCGATTCACGGGAGACACGATTTCGAGTGAGGCGGTGCCGATTTCTGCAGATGCGTCGCGAGTGACCGGGCGTTTACAAAAGCTCACGTTCGGGACAGACGATGAATCGCGTATGTCCGTCGCTTCGAACGGGCGGGTGGTGCTGTCGAGTTTCGCAGCGACCCCGCAGGTCTGGGCGCTGCCCATCGACGATGAAGCGAGATCTGCCGGCGATCCGCAGCAACTTACGTTCGACGGATCCGGCGCTCCATCGCTATCGAGAGGTGGGCAGATTGTAGCCGTGAGATCTAGCCGAGCTGAGGCTTGGGAACTCCACTCGATCAATCTAGTGACTCGCAAACAGACCGTGATAGCGACAGGCCCCGGTGGGATCGGCTCTCACCTCCTTTCGCGGCCGGGCGACACAATCTTTTACGTCGTGATGCACGACCAAAAGTTTAGGCTTTTCCAGGCGTCAATCTCGGGTGGTTTGCCGCGGGAATTGCGCGAAGGGCGTTTTCTTCTCGGTGACGTGTCTTCGTCTGGGCGGGTGCTCCTGGGCACGCCAGATAGGAATCGGCACGGCATTGATGCGTTTGACATCCAGTCACGAGAGGAGCGCGAGGTGCTGGTTGACCCTGGCGGGCGCTGGTTATGGGCAGGCTCGCTCTCAAACGATGATCGCTGGTTAACCTTTACCGCAGTCTGGCCCGGCCATTCGCAAATATATGTCGCGCCTTTCCGCGGTGTGCTGGTACCGCCGAGTGAATGGATACCCATAACGGACGGCAGCACTCTTGATGACCACCCGCGTTTCTCGCACCAGGAGAAGTTTCTGTTCTTCGCCTCCGACCGTGATGGGAGCCGCTGCATCTGGGCGGAACGTTTGAGCTTAGACATGCATCCGCTGGGTCAGCCCTTCCCCGTACAACACTTTCACACTTCTCGCCGAGACATCGCACGTCGCGACTTTGGGTTGTGTGTCGGACCAAAAATGATGGTGCTTGACGAGGCGGAACTCACCGGAAACCTTTGGCTGTTGGAGCCGGCGAGCAAACAATAAGATTTTTCAGGAATGAGTAGCCGCACCAGGACGGCTCAATTCCCGGTGAAGCCAGGCCCGCGCCAGATTCCAATCCTGCCGCACGGTTCGGTCCGAGATGTTGAGGATCTCGGAGATTTCAATTTCGTTCAGCCCTGCAAAATAGCGTAGCTCAACCACTTGGCTTTGTCGCGGGCTCAAGCTCGCAAACCTGTCCAACGCTTCGTCAATTGCGAGCACTTCAGTCAAGCGCTCGCGGGAGACGACCGCCTGCTCGTCCAATGCGATTTGGCATTCGGCTTCGCGGCGCTTTCGATCGCGTTTTGAGCGTGCCAGGTCGACCAGAATACGCCGCATAATCCGGGCCGAGACAGCAAAGAAGTGAACGCGGTTGCACCAGCGTATGTCTCGAGTCCGCGTCAGACGCAGGTAAGCTTCGTTCAGTAAGGCAGTGGTTTGCAAAGTGTGGCCGGGCCGCTCGCGCTGCATAAAGCGCCGCGCTAAGGCGCGCAACTCACCGTGAATCAAAGGAAGCAGGTTCTCGAGGGCGCCATCCTGCCCATTGCCCCACGCCCGAAGCAGAAATGTGATTTCTTCTTCTGGGAGATCGTTCATTTATTCACCCCGAGGTGTTTGAAAATTTTATCTCGCTGCCTGCCGGTTTCGTCTACCGGCTCCGCTTACCCTGCTGAAGGCCTTCGTTGAAGCCTTCTGAAAAACACGACAGGAGATGAAATATGTCAAACATTCGAACACGTCTAAGTACGGCTGTTGGTTGTTTCCTCAGCAGCTTGATTTTGATGGCTCCGCCGGTTCTCGCCGCAGACGAAGGCGATCGCGTCTGCTCAAATGCCACCTTGAAGGGATCCTATGGATTTGTAACAGGTGCGATTGTTGTGCCCGCGAATACACCTCGTGGAGTCGTGGGCCTCTGGAACTTCGATGGGCAGGGAAAATTCACGAACAATACTCTGACTGTCAATAATGATGGAACAATTCTACGCCTCACCGATGCTGGAACGTATACCGTGAATGCTGACTGCACTGGCACGATCCTGCCAGTCATCGGCGGCGGGAGCATCGATATTGTCATCGTGGACAACGGCAAGGAGTTCTACCAACTCCGGACAGCGCCGGAGAACCTGGTGTTGATCTTCAGCGTGGCTAAGAAACAGTTCCCACGCAATGACTATGAGCGATAGCAACTAACGACTTCGGAACGCGTGTAAGGGACGGTTTCCGCTACAGTCTGTACAAACGTCGCAAGCAGGCAACTTCGCGTCCGATTGAAACAAACTTACGCTCACATGAAGAAACACCTGTCACCGGATCGGCTGGGGAGAGCCAGTAAGTCACGTCCTCAGCCGTTCTGTGGAAACCGGTTCTGTCGGCTTTCAATTCCACACACGAGAGTCGCGATTCCGGACAGAGCGTCTTCACGACGTCCCGTCCTGTTTCCACCTCCCGGCGGATGCGCAGCATGCGCTTTGGGGATATGCAGAACTTCGGATTTGCGGGTACGCGGCGAGGATGGTCGGTGGTTAGTCGTTAGCCTTCTTCGGGAGTGACTCGGCGACAAAAGTCGGGACAAAGAGGCGAAATAGATGCCGAGTCACTTTCGAAAAGGAGACTAGAAGGAAGCCGCTGGCGGGGCGTGACGACTATGGAGGTTGAAACGTCTTTTGGGACTGTTCCAGCTCGGAACGAGGTTCGGTGTGCGCCGGAATGCGGTTGGAGGGGGTCTGAAGCAACTCGGAAATCCCGAGATGACGTCTAGTGAACTGCGGTTGGGCGGCGCAAACGCAGCAATCTTGTGGTCCCAGACACACGAGTGCGGCTGCGCGAGAAAGCACCGTATGGAGCCGATTATGATTGATCGTGTCAAGAAGTGTCGAGTCGCTCGCATAAGCAATAGAGTTCGCGGGCCGTCAGTCTGTGGCCGGTCTGCATCGAGCGGCCGCAGCGAGGACATTGCCACTTAGCTACGCGAGAAATGACCAAGGACGGTTCCTGCGATTGCGCGTCGGAAACAAGCAGTCGGCGAATCAGCGCAGGGCTCTCCGCACGGTGCCGGTTGGCAAGGAATCCAAACTGGCGAATACGCACGAACCCGTGTGGGAGAACATGTTGCACGTAGCGGCGCAAGAACTCCGATGCCGAGAGTGTCATCAACCGCTGCTTGTTTCCGTGCGCATAGTCCTTCCAGCGGAACGTGACTTGTTCCCCATCGAAAGAAACGAGCCGGTGATTGCTGATGGCAGCGCGGTGGGTATAGCGGCCCAGATAGCGAAGCACAGGTTGGGGGCCGGCCATCCCTGGTTTGGCGTGGACGATCCAGTTTTTCCGATGCAGAGATTGCAGCAGGGCCCGGAATACCTTGGGATCTTTGAGTGGCCCGGTCGCGCCGCCGAGACTGAGCTCGTTCCTGCGATACGCACGCTTGAGTCCCTCGAGAAACTTGCCGCGGAAGATCTTTTTCAAAACGCCGAGCGGAAGAAAGAAACGTCATCGGAGAGCACGCGGCCGGGATTGTCTTAGTTATCAGACGGTCTAATGTCCTCCGCCGCGTGAACGAACTTCGCCCGGACGAGGTCTGCGCATAACGAATGGCAGCGGAACGAGGAAGAGAACAATCGTCGACATCACCCAGAAGCTATTCTTGAACCCGAGCGCGCTAGCCTGCGCCTGCAGAGTTCCGAAAGCGGCATGCAGCGCTTTTTGAGCAGCCGTTGTGATGTCGAATCCGGATGCCTGATAGGCGTTCTGCAAACCGTTCAAGTAATTCTGAAAATTTGGATCGCCGTTGCTGGTGTGGCTTGCGAAGGTTTGCAGATGCGTTTGACTCTGCCGCGTTGTGAAAACACTCAGCAGCGAGGTTCCGATGCTGCCGCCGATATTGCGAGCAAAGTTCGACATCCCTGACACCTGGTTATTCTTCTCGCGCGGCACGCCGATGTAGTTCAGCGTGCTGATTGGCACGAAAATAAATGCCATCGGCATTACCTGTATGACGCGCAGGATCACAATTGTTTTGAAATCGATGCCTGGGTAAATGACCGTCATCAGGTGCAGCGTCGCGCCAAGTGAAAGAAAGCCGAGCGATACGAGCAGCCGCGGATCAACTCTCGTACTGACCACGAAACCGGCAATCGGCATCATGAACATGAGCGCGAGGCCGCCGGGCGAGAGCGCCATACCTGCGCGTTCCGCCGTGTAGTTCAGGCTTGTCTGGAGAAACTGCGGAATCAGTACGGTGGACCCGAACAGAACCACGCCCAGAACAAACGAGAAAAAGACGGCGGTCCCGAAGTTGCGATTTTTCAAAAGCCGCACATCTACGATCGGATTCTCGCTGAACCATTCCCAAAGAAAGAACGCGATCAGCGTAGGAACGCCGATGCAGAACATGGTGGTGATCCGGGCTGAAGAGAACCAATCGTCTTCCTGCCCTTTATCGAGCACAACCTGGAAGCAGGCTACGCCAATTACGATGAGCGCTAGGCCGATGTAATCGATGCGGATTCCAGAGCTTTTCTCTTCTTCGAGCCACGGCGGGTCTTCCACCATGCGCTGCGTCAACAGCAGGGAGATCAAGCCGACCGGCAGGTTGATAAAGAAGATCCAATGCCAGCTGAAATTATCAGTGATCCATCCGCCGAGGGTGGGTCCGATCGCGGGAGCGACGACGACCGCCATCCCGTAAAACGAAAACGCCATGCCCCGACGCTCCGGCGGAAACGTGTCGGCCAGAATCGCCTGCTCGGAGGGCTGTAGCCCCCCGCCCCCGGCACCTTGTAAGATGCGCGCAATGATGAGCATCGGGAGGCTGGTCGATAGCCCGCACAGCAAAGAGCAACCCGTAAATAGCGCCACGCACATCATGTAAAAGCGCTTACGGCCGATAACCGTAGAAAGCCAACCTGAGACAGGCAGAACAATCGCGCTCGAAACCAGGTAGCTCGTCAGAACCCAGGTGGATTCTTCGTAAGTAGCTCCGAGTGAGCCTGCGATGTGCGGCAGGGAAACGTTCGCGATTGAGGAGTCGAGAACCTCCATGAATGTCGCAAGGGTCACCGTCAGCGCAACCAGCCACGGATTGTGCGACGGTTTCCAGTTACTATGCGAAATAGCGCGCGACGGCATCCGTCAATTTCCGATTCGAACCTGAGGCTCGACTGACATACCGGGACGCAGACGGTCGAGTCCCGCCTGGTCCGCTTTGAAACGAATCCGAACCGGAATGCGCTGCACTACCTTCACGTAGTTTCCCGTTGCGTTTTCAGGCGGAAGGACGCTCGCGACCGAACCGGTGGAACCCCCGATGCTCTCTACATATCCGTCGAAATCTTTCTTTAGCGCATCCACATGGATGGTTGCCGTTTGCTGTGGATGCAGGTTACGGAGCTGTGTCTCCTTGAAATTCGCGGTTACCCAGATCTCATTCACTTGCGCGACCTGCATCAATTGCTGGCCCGCCGAAATGTGGGCGCCCACCTCCGCCGACCGCTTCATGATGATGCCCGCCACCGGCGAAACAATTTTCGTGTAGCTGAGTTTCAACGCCGCCGATTCCACCTGCGCCTCTGAACTCTGCTGAGCGGCCACATTCGAGGTGACCGCGGCGCGGCGGATTGCGACCAGCGCGGGAGCGTTCTGTTGGTACTGTGCCAGCTTGCTTTGCGCTTGCGCGAGCTGCGCGCGACGTCCTTCCACCGTTCGCCCCGCCGACTCCACGCCTGCCTGGTTCGCCTGGACGGTGGCAGCCTGTGCTGCAGCCGTCGCCACAACCTGGTCATACTCCT
>JAFAUR010000953.1 GCA_019243205.1 Acidobacteriaceae bacterium
CGCCCTTGCCACCGCCGGCTAAGCCGCCAATGAGGGCCCCAAGCGCGGCTGTACCGCCGATGACTTTTGCGGAACGTTCTCCACGCGAGCCGCTCTGTTGGGAAACGCCGGTTGTGACGATATCGTACGACCGTCCATTGACAGTCACGGATTTGAGATCGAGCGTCAGAACCGTTCTGCCGGCGATCTTGCCCGATTGCTGCGCGTCGATCAAAGTGGCGATCGCATCAGCGCCCCGAGGGATGACGGTGTTTCCATTCACGACTACGGGCTGATCGAGACTCGCCCGGTACGTCTGTCCAAGACTGTCGCGCTCAGAATTGACTGGATCGATCATCCGTACAACGATCTGTGTCCCTGCCGGGATCGTGATGCCAGCGTTAGCGGCGGAACGAGCGGGAGAGGCGGGCGATGCGGCGGGAGCGGTGGGCACATTTGGAGCGATCGGCGCCGGTGGAGGTGGATAAGTAGATGCCTGGGAATAACCGGAGTTGGGCGGGTTCTGGGTTTGCGGATCAGGACCCACAGAGCAGGCGGAAGTGTCCGTACAAGGGGCGCTCTGTCCGTACGTGCTGGCATTCGCTGGATAACTCTGGCCTGTAAACTGAAGCGAAACGACGTCACTCACGTTGTAGGTCTTGACCTGGTTACCCACGGTAAAGCTGATGGTACGGTCGGTGCCTCCCGCGAACCGTCCTTCCACTCTGGCGCCGCTGCGCAAAACAAGAGTGTCTGCGTTCAATAAGGCTACGGCCGCAAGAAGTGAAACCGCTATGCGTGTGGTCATACAGTGTATCTCCACTATTATTGTTCGTTTCCCACCGTTACTGAAAGAGACGCGGAAGCTTTTCGTGCGGTTGCCGGGACCGAAACGCTACCTGGCAACCGTCGGCTTGCGCCCTTGGGCCTCATATTTGTCTGCGAGATCCGGTCTCAGGTAGGTCAAAATCTTCGTCGCGATGGTTTTGCCTTGCTGGAGTGCGTTCGAATAAATCTCATCCCGCTCATCTCGGCTATAGGTGAATCCCATTCCGTAGTACCGATCGAGGGACAGTCCCAGAACTTTGGTTCCTGCATACGCGATCGCGGCCTTGCCGATGAGCCCGCCTCCGAAAGGCACCTTGCCCACGATCTGTCTGGCAAGAGCGCGCCAACCAAATGCACTTCCTATGACGGTTGCGATCTCCGATTTTTGCTCTCGATACCCGACAGCGCGGTCGCTTGCTCCGGCGATCAGGAACGCCATGCCGACTTGGTTCATGGTGAGGAAAGCGGTATCGGAAGCGAATTCAGCGACAGCCCACGGCAGTTCGATGAAGCTCGGGATGACATCGGGCAAAGCAGTCGAAAGCGAGAAAAGCGCATTCTGGCGGGAGGTCTTTGCTACCACGCTTTGCACATACGGAGCGCGGAAAGGGGCAAACGACTTCGCCAAGGGAACACCCAGATCGCTGTGATTGGCGAGGGCCTTGTTGATGAGCATCTCCGGCCGGTCAGGCTGGAAAATGAGAGCGCCCGGGGCAGCAACGATTCCGGCGTGATAGACATCGAGATCCGGACGTTGCGCAATTGGGGAAGTGGCCCGGCTAAGGAGTACAGCCGACTGCCGCCTCCGCGCCGGGCCGAGGTCGCGGAGAAAAAAATCTTCCATTTGAGCGAATGATTCCTGGCTGGCCGCATGCAGGGCCACTCGGACTGGCCGCTCGCTCTTCTCGCGTACTTCATGAGGGTTCAATGTCGTGAGCGCTTTGCGTATATTGACCAGACCCTGGAATGGCATGTTCTCCCCCGTGAGAAATCGGATGATCCGCGCCATGAAGGCGCAGAAGAACTCGCAACTGGCGCTGCCAGTCGGAGTTAATACCGATACGTTCGACCTCAATTTCCGGCGAAAAGTAACTGAGCACAGTCGCGTGAGTAGAGTGAAAAGACATTGCCGGAGCGGCCAATATCAGTTTAGGAGATCGCCCGCCAATCGACACTCCAGGGAATAAGGGCCCGAACTCACCAAGCTCGACATGCCACTTTACTCGTATCCAGTAATCGAGACCTTGGAGAGGCAGATGGATATCCTCCGAAACCTTGAGTTCCAGGATTACGGGGCGGCCGTCGGCGGAAATCGCAAGAAGGTCCACGAGTTCGCGATCACCTCCCGCAAAACTAAGTACCTGGCTGTAGACCGGATGGAGGAGCAGATACGGATCAAGAGCATGAAGACTCCCACGAACGACAGCCTCCAGGGTCCGCTCGGGAGGTTTGATCTGAGTGAAGTGCGGCAGCTTCGGACCCGCGGCCGATAACTGCTGCCGATTGATCCTCGTCTCGAGATTCCCGAGGTCTTGAGGATCTATTTCACCGGCCGATCCGTGGTCGTTGAACCGGAAGATCCGAGGCGCCAGGTCACCGCAAGTAAGCCAGCGAAGTCGATGTGCTGTGACATTTCCCGCTCCATCAGGAAGAAAAAGCGCGAGACTGACCCGACTGCCTCCGGATGCGCGCTTTCTCAGATACTCGTGCCATATCAGCGCGAACGTCAGCATGCCCGGTTCACTTTCAGAACGGGGGCAGGCAATGGCTGCAATGTGGGCCCCTCCCCTCATAACATGCGCGCGGGGAAAAACCGGTGAGAACGAGCGCTGGAGGTCCATGGCCGCCGAGAGCGTGGTGATGTTCCACCCGGGGAACTGTCTGGAGAGCATGGTGCGGAACTGTTCGGCGAATTTCTCGCGATCGCTGAACAAAGCTTTCTGGGCGTTTCGCGGATGGTCCAGATCAAAAAGAGTCAGCTCGCCCGGTCTGCCCGCGAACCGGTGAACGGAACATACCATCCGCCCGCGCGCTTGCGAAGTGATGGCGAGAATGCGCCGCGCCAGATTCCTTTCGTGGTCCCAGGCTTCGATCCAGAGGCGTCCACTCCTGATCTCCACCATGAAACTCGCGCGATCAATCGTCAGCTGGTCGCCTGAATCGATAAGAGCGGGGCTGCGACAGGCATCGACGAACTGCTGGATGGAAAGCCGCAATGTCTCTGCATCCACATCCGGCCGTTCGGCCCCTTGCCTTTTAGAATAGGATTTTGTCACTAGGCCAACCTGAATTTGAAAGCCGGCTCGCTGCGGTGGAGGCACGCATTCAAAAGGCTGTGGAACGATGTGGCCGCAAGAGATCCGAGATAACCTTAGTGGCCGTTTCGAAGAAATTCTCTGCCGCTAAGATCCGCGAAGCGTACAATGCAGGCCTGCGCGATTTCGGGGAGAATTACGTCCAGGAGTTTGCCGAGAAGGCGACTGCGCTCGAGGATCTGAGGGATGGCCGATTTCATCTGATCGGTCACCTGCAATCGAACAAAGCACAACTGGCGAGCAGGCTGTTTCAGGTTGTCCATACCGTCGATTCCGACAAATTGATGAAACGTCTGGATAGGGCGGCTCAGGAGCAGGGACGCTCGATCGAAGTGCTTTTCGAGATAAAACTCTCGAGCGAAGCGAGTAAAACCGGCGCGGCGCCTGAGGACATACCCGGGCTCTTGAAAGCGGCCGAGCAGTGCCCCGCTTTGAAGATAACGGGCGTGATGACAATGCCGCCCTGGAGTGAAGATGCAGAACAATCGCGGCCTTTTTTCCGACAGCTGGCGCAGTTAGCGCATCAGAATGGCTTGCCCAAATTGTCGATGGGAATGTCTGGCGACTTTGAAGTCGCTATCGAAGAGGGTTCCACGCTCATCCGCGTAGGCACCGCTCTGTTTGGAGCCAGACCGAAGCCTGCGAACGCGCTTTCCTGATGAAGAGCGCAGCTCCGATTTCGGTTGCTCTGGCGACGGCGGGTCTGATGGCCACCGCTGTCTCCGCACAGATCGCTGATAGACGGCGCCCGCCACAGCTGATCCGAGAGAACTTGGGAGTAGCGGTTCCCATGCGGGACGGCATCAGGTTGACTGCGAACGTTTACCTTCCCGCCGGCACCGGGCGTTGGCCGACAGTTTTCGTACGAACTCCGTATGATCGAAGAGGTCCGGCGGCAAGCAGCTATCGTTATTTCCTGAGGCACGGCTATGCGGTTGTAATCCAGGATGTCCGGGGGCGATACGGCTCACAAGGCATATTCGGCCCCATCGAGCAGGAGGGACCTGACGGGAGTGACACCCTGAACTGGATTGCATCGCAACCCTGGTCAAACGGACGAGTTGCAATGGCGGGTAGTTCCTATCTGGGATTAACTGACTGGTGGGCCGCGATTGAAAACAATCCTCACCTGAAAGCGATCTCCCCGATGTATTCCGGCGACGACGAATATCTGGACCGGTATTATTCACCAGGCGGTGCTCTACAGCTGGGGCACAGGCTCCTGTGGCTTGCGGAAAACTTTACGCTCCCCACAGAAGTGAAGCCGCTTTTCAAGAGCTACATCTACGATTTGCCACTTCAGACAGCGGATGTATCGGCTACCGGGCACATACTGCCTTTGTGGCGTGGAGCAATCGCCCATCCTTCAGAAGATTCTTATTGGCGGAAGAGCAGCATTAGAGAACGGATGCGGAATGTCTCGGTGCCGGTTCTTTCGTTTGCGGGCTGGTTCGATACCTATGCGGAAAGTGATCTGGATGCATTCTCGCGCCTTTCGCGGCGCCACGTTCCGGTGGAAACGTGGGTTGGTCCATGGGCGCACAATCCTGGTTGGAAGTTCCCAACCCGTGATTTCGGGCGGCAGGCTGAAATTGGAATTCGTTCGAAACAGGCGCAATGGTTCGATACGTGGATGGCCGCTGCGGGATCGGAGGCCATAACCGTGAATGGCGAGCCTGAATTGCACGTTTTTATCATGGGCCCGAACGTCTGGCGCGAGGAACATGAGTGGCCCTTGGCTAGAACACGGTACACGCCTTTATATCTGAGCAGCAGTGGGCACGCAAACACGGCGTCAGGAGATGGTAGTCTTCGCTGGCAACCTGTGCGCAAATCCGCGCCCGACACCTTCACGTACGATCCGCGGAACCCTGTGCCGACCGCGGGCGGAAGTACTTGTTGCGAGCCGCAGATTCTGCCACCGGGTCCACTGGACCAAACCCGCGTAGAACGCCGTGATGACGTTCTCGTGTACACGTCAGAACCACTTCCGGAGGAAGTGGAAGTGACGGGTCCCGTACGCGTAATTCTATATGTCTCGACTTCGACAAACGACACCGATTTTACGGCAAAACTGGTCGATGTGCAGCCGCAGGGCAGGCCATTGCTAGTCACAGACGGGATCCAACGTTTGCGATACCGCCTGTCGCTCGATCGTCCGGTATTTGTGAAGCGAAACACTGCTTACCAGATCAGTGTGGACGCGGGTGTAACAAGCTACGTATTCGCGCCGGGGCATCGTATACGGCTGGAGGTTTCGAGCAGCAATTTTCCGCGCTTCGATCGAAGCCTAAACACGATTCGCCCAAACGGCGAAGAAAGCAAGCTCACAAAGGCGCGTCAGACGGTTTTGCACGAAAAGGGTTATCCTTCGGCCGTCGTTCTTCCCATCATTCCGCGTTCCACTCCGAGGGGCGGATCTGCTAATCCAGAGCGACAACAACCACGCCCGCAAGGATAAGAATGCCGCCGATCGCTTTGCCGGCAGTTAACTTCTCGCGCAGGAAAGCTGTTGCAAACAGAATCACAAGAACGACGCTCAATTTGTCGATAGGCGCGACCCGAGAAGCTTCTCCGAGCTGCAGAGCACGAAAATAGCAAAGCCAAGACAGGCCGGTAGCTAAGCCGGAGAGCGTGAGAAACATCCAGGTCCGGGCAGAGGGAATATGAAAGCTGCCCGGCGCACGGGCGACATAGGCGACCAGCCAGGCGAAAACGACCACGACAGACGTACGCACAGCCGTCGCGTAATTCGAATCGACACCGGCGACGCCAACTTTCGCAAGGACCGCCGTGGCGGCGGCGAACAGCGCCGAAAGGAGCGCCCAGAATAGCCAATTCATCTCTCCCAGTTTTGCAATAAGGCTGAGGCATGTGGATTTTTGAGATCTCAATTTGATCAATATGGGATCTATGGAGAGATGAGCGTTGCGATAGACCAGACGGGGCTTGTCATCGACCTATCTTCGAGTAGCTCACTATTTGAATTGGCCGAGAAGCACCTTCGGTTGCGAGAAATCAATCAAGCTGTTGCGGCGTTCTCGACGGCGGAGACACTCGGCTTTGACCCGGATGCGTGTTCCGGGGGCAGATGGATCTGTCACATGCTGGAAGGCAATTTCGAGCTTGCCTGGCAGGAGAGCGACGGCATTGCAGAGCGGGGGAGACCGGATCCCCACCGGTTTTGGAATGGGCGTCCTCTCGATGGCAATCGAGTTCTACTGCGATGTTTGCACGGTCTTGGAGATACACTGCAGTTCGTCCGCTATGCGCCCCTCATTAGAGCTCGAGCTTCGTGCCTGACTATCGAAGCTCAACCTGACCTGAAAGCATTGATAGCGGCGTCGAACCTGGCTGATCACGTTATTACATGGGGTGAGTCCGAACCCGGGTGGGATCAGCAAGTCGAAGTAATGGAACTGCCTCGCATTTTCCGGACTACGCTGCCAAGCATCCCGAACGACATGCCATATCTTAAAGCTCCCGTGGAAGCTGACGAACGGCGGAATCGAAGTGCGAAGCTGCGGGCCGGTCTGGTATGGACATCCAGCACCTATAACCAAGCGCGAAGCATTTCTCTCGATGCCATAGAGCCGCTGTTTTCAATTCCGGGTATTGAGTTCTTCAGCTTCCAGGCGGGTAAGGACCGGAGCCGCGCGCCGGAGTTTGGTCTCGTTGACTTATGCGATGAATCCGATCTCGTGACCGTTGCGCGGAGAGTTCACGAGATGGACGTGATCATCACGGTGGACACTATGATGGCGCATTTGGCGGGCGCACTAGGAAAATTAACCTGGACCTTGCTGCCTTTCGAAGCCGATTGGCGGTGGATGATGGAACGTTCCGATTCGCCGTGGTATCCCAGCATGCGTTTGTTCCGTCAGCCCGGTCCGGGGGAATGGACTACGGTTGTGGACGAACTTCGAACGAATTTAGTCAACGCTGTTCAGACGTTCCGCGACCGGGCAACGTGAATCGGAACGTGGATCCCGAACCATATTCAGATTCGACCCAGATTTCTCCTCCGGCGCGCGTGACAATCTTTCTGCAGGTTGCAAGCCCGATGCCGCTTCCCGAAATATCAAATCCGTGCAAGCGCTGCAACGGCTGAAAAATTCGTTCAAACCACTGCGGCTCGATTCCGATGCCGTTATCGGTCACGGAAATGAGCCATTTGGAGTTGCGTGGTTCGGCAGCAACGTGAATTATCGGTGCAACGCCGCTTCTACGGTACTTGATAGCATTTGACAGCAGGTTCTGGAGAAGCTGGATTAATGCGGATTTCTCGATCAGAACTTGGGGGAGCTTGTCGCTCGTGATCACAGCTCCGCTGACGCTGATGTCCTTCCGCAGGTTCTCGAGAGCGACAGCGAAGGCCTCATTCGCATCGACCGGATCTGACGAGCTGATTGCATCACGGCCGGCGCGCGCATGCGCAAGAATGCTCTCGACCAGATCTCCCATGCGCTCGAGCCCTTTGCCGATTTGATCCAAAACGGCTTTGCCCTCCGGACTGAGCTGACCACTGTAGCGTCCGCCCAAGAGGTCGACGAGCCAACGTGTACTGGTTATGGGAGCGCTCAGATCGTGCGACGCAATCCGAGCGAACTGTTCGAGCTCCTGGTTGGAACGTTCGAGCTCTAATGTCATACTTTTCAGGCGTTCATTTGCGGCCTCCCATTCCGCCTGCATCTGAATCCTCGAAGTGATATCGCTGTAACTCTCTATCACGGCGGGCTGATCTTCAATTCCATCCGAGAAGAGAGCCCAATGCGCCGCAACGGACACTGTGCTTCCGTCTTTTCTAAGCTGGTCTAATTCGCCGAACCAGCTGGCGCGTTTTACAAGCTCCTCCTCGATCTGTTCCAAGGGAATCCGCGACTTAGTGCGGAGCAATTCCCGACAGACCCGACCGACGGCTTCGGATGTCGAATAGCCGTACAGGCGCTCACATCCGGCAGTCCAGTGCTCTATGATGCCGTCCCACCGGCGAACAATGACGGTCGAGTGGTCGAGTGCTTTCGTCAGCGCGACGAGGCTGTCCTCGGTGCCCTTGCGTTCCGTGACGTTTTGCATTACTTTGCCAAAGCCGACCAGGGTTCCGTCTTCACGATTCAGCCGAATAGTAACGCCCTCAACCCAGATGCGCTGCCCGCCCTTCTTGACCAGCCATCGCGTGTCGGATGCACGGCCTTTTTCAATGGCCGTTTCGAATTCTTGCCGAGGAATGCCCTTGAGACGGTCAGCCGTCGGGAACAGAATTTCCGAGTTCTGCCCGATGAACTCGCCCTCTTGATATCCCAATTGTTCCAGCACTCCGGGATTCCAAGTTATAAATACGCCGTCCGTGTCAGTGAGTACGCATGCGTACTCTCTGAGTTGGGAAACCAATTTCTCGAACAGAACTTGACTGGAACTCCGTGAGGTGTCGTGCATGCACCTAAACTGATTCTCACTCTAATTATCGAAGATAACCGGAGTATGCGTACTTTTACCTGAAACTGCCGTTAGGGTGCACAATTGATCGAAATGACGCGCGCCTGCATGCCATAAAAAACAACTTCGCTTACTGATCCGGGTCCGACTTCGATACGGTGAATGAAATCTCCTGGCATTCCTAATAGGAGCATCAACGCCGACCTGATGACGTCGCCATGAGTAACGACGGCGACGGTTGTCTCGCTAGCGTGTTCGAATCGAGCTTGAATGTGCTCCAGCCCGATCCAGGCACGACGCTGTACCTCGGCGAGAGACTCTCCTTCGGGAGGACTTGCAATTGATCGGTGACGGTTATAGAGTTTCCAGGCTTCCAGTTCTTTCAGTTCGTCGAAACGCTTCCCTGTCCAGGACCCAAAATTCAGCTCAATGAAGTTTGCGTCGAGCAAGACCGGGACGCCGAAAACCCCGGCGATGCAACCTGCCGTTTCCTGTGTTCGTTCCATCGGGCTTGAGACCACTTCGGTTATTTCGAAGCGCCGTTTCAGCGATTTCGCGAGTTCTTCCGCCTGGCAATACCCGTTTGGGCTGAGTCGAATTCCTGGTAAGCGTCCATATAACGTCTGGCCCAGTAACATCGTTTCGCCATGACGTATCAATAGAATACGAATCATAAACGGGAAAGGAATCCTTTGGCCACCAGTATCACGGTT
>JAFAUR010000417.1 GCA_019243205.1 Acidobacteriaceae bacterium
GGTATTTCGGCATGCTGGGAATTGACCATCAGCGTGGAGGCAGGGGAACGGTTGAGCCTGGAACAGATCCGGGCGTTTTTGGAGGCCAGCGATGAGGTGGTGTTCCAGGCGAGGGATCGCGAGGAGGTGTATGGCTTCGTGTATCAAACACTGCGCCGGCAACGGTACGAGGAATTGAAGCGGAGAGGGCGTGGATTGGTGCGCGGCTACCTGGGGAAGATGACGGGATTAAGCCGAGCACAGACCACGCGACTGGTGACGATGTACCTGAAGGGCGAGGAAGTGAAACGGAAACCGTCAGGGGGACACCGGTTCGGGCAGCGGTACACGCGCGAGGACATCGAACAGTTGGCGGCCATCGACAGGGCGCACACGACTCTCAGTGGGCCGGCAACGCAGAAGCTGTTGTATCGGGCGTATCACGAATTCGGGGAAGAGAAATATGAGCGGCTGGCGCAGTTATCGGTGGCACAACTGTATCGCCTACGAAAGAGCCGCCGGTATCGCGAACAGTGCGTCAGCTACCAGCCGACGCGACCCACACAGGTGGGTATCGGAGAACGCCGGCGGCCGGAGCCGAATGGGCAACCCGGATATTTGCGCGTAGACACGGTGCACCAAGGAGATCTGGACGGAGTGAAAGGGGTATATCACATTAACGCGGTGGATGAAGTAACGCAGTGGCAAGTAGTGGGAGCGGCCGCGCAGATCAGCGAAGCGTACCTGGTGCCGGTATTAGAAGCGATGCTGGCTCAGTTTCCTTTTCGGATACGGGGGTTTCATTCAGATAATGGCAGCGAGTTCATCAATCACACGGTGGAGAAGTTGCTGAACAAGCTGTTAATCGAGCAGACCAAATCGCGACCCCGACACAGTAATGACAACGGGCTAGTGGAGTGCAAGAACGGAGCGGTGGTGCGGAAGCACATGGGATATACACACATCGCGGCACCCCATGCGGCGGCCATTCAGACGTTCTACGAAGAGCATTTCAATCCGTATCTGAACTTCCATCGGCCGTGTGGCGTGCCGGAGCGGGTGGTGAATGCCAAAGGCAAAGAGAAGAGGATGTATCCGTGGTACGCGACGCCATGGGAGGTATTGCGGCAACTGCCAGGAGTGGCAGGGTACCTCAAGGAGGACGTAATCATCGAAGAACTGGAGAGGAAGGCGAACTCGCAGAGTGACACCACGGCGGCAGAAGAGATGCAAAAAGCCAAAACAAAACTGTTCGCCAAATTTCAGAGGAGGATCGCATAAAGACCGGGCGGTGGAAATGGCGGGCCATGGACGCGGAGGAAAACCAAAAACAGGTTTTCCTCCGCGTCCACAGCCCTTGGAAATCGCAAAAGGCGCGATTTCCACATTCCCACCGCCCCGACGATGAGGCCGGATGGAAAAGTGGAAATCCAAAGGCAGGATTTCCACTTTCCCACCGGCTCGATTTTCCTATTCAAAGACCAAAGAAAGGAGGCCTGGCGGCCGGGTCGCTTCGCTCCCGGCTCTCCAGGCTCATTTTGGGATGAGAAAATGCTTGCTTGATTCGGTCAAGCAGACGAGAACACCCGTTCGGGGCGGGAGCCCGGATTCGGCGCCGCGTCGAAATGGTTAAAAAGCCCGCCAGGACTTACATTGTCAGCACTACGGTCTTCATCAGGGTTACAATATCCAGGCGTGGCCGACAAAGAACATTTCGAACTGCTGATGGGCGATGTGGATGCCTGGAATACGTGGCGCGAGGAGAACCCTAAAATAAAGCCGGACCTCGCCTATGCAGTAATGCGCGGCGCGAATCTGCCGATGGCCAACCTGTCGTGGGCGCAGTTGCGCGAGGCGGACTTGGTGCTTGCTAATTTGCGCGGCGCGGATCTGCGGCACGCGGATTTGAGCAGCGCCAATTTAGTAGGCGCGCGGCTGATGGGGGTCGATCTGGCCCACGCCAATATTTGCGGCGCGGATCTTTCGACAGCGGAAGATTTGACGGACGAGCAGATTCGCCAAACGCGCGGCGACAGCCTGACAAAGTTGCCGGAGCAACTTCGTCCGCCGGAGAATTGGGCGACCAAAGGCCGGAGCGCGAGACGTTAGCGGGGCCGGCTGTTTGTGAGAACGGCCGGCACGCGAAAATGCGTCTGTTGCCGGAGCCAGCGCAGACGCGAGCAAAGTCATGGCAAAAGGAACAATAGCGGTGAGGCGGTAAGCCCCTGTCCGCACGAAACCGTGTCAGAATGAGGTTTATCCGGCTGTAACTTGCGAGCTGCACTTGGTAAACGCATGATTTTCGCTGCTGCCTTAACTTGCGACGACTACGAAAGCCGGTTAAAATCAACGGGTTTGCAAAATTACCAGGAGGAAGCATGGACGTTGCGCAGAAGGTGAAGCAGATCATTGTCGAACAGCTCGGTGTCGACGAAAGCCAGGTCGATAACAATGCCTCTTTCGTGGATGATTTGGGCGCGGATTCGCTGGATATCGTGGAATTAGTCATGGCTTTCGAAGAGGCCTTCGAGCTGGAGATTCCCGACGAGGATGCAGAAAAGATCGCTACCGTAAAAGACGCCATCGATTACATCGAGAACAAAACTGCGAGTAAAAAGTAGTCCCGTCTCGTACCTAGGGGGATTGGTTTGTCTCGAAGAGTGGTAGTTACCGGCGTGGGCCTGATAACGCCCTTAGGCATCGGCACGGAGGCGTCGTGGGAAGGCTT
>JAFAUR010001014.1 GCA_019243205.1 Acidobacteriaceae bacterium
ATTGTAGTGCGCCTCTTCGGATCAGCGAGTGACAAGACAGATTATTCAGAAAGTTCGCTGAGTTTCGACGTCGTGGCCTCTCCCCCGCCGCCAGACGGCCTCGCGCCAGTCCCGTGGTTCCTGGTAACGGGCGTGGAGAGGAACAGCGTGATCGCGCAGGCAACCGGCGCCGCGCCGGCCGCAGATGTTATTTCTCGCGCCGTTGTTTTTCGAATCGCGCAGAACGACCAGAATTCATTTGTTTTGATTCTGTCCGGCGCGGCGGCGGGGTCACCGGTGACGGTTTACCGGGTTGCTCTCAATCCACAGCGGCCGCCGGCAACCAGCTTCAATTTGCCGAACGAAGCGAGCAGCGCGATATCCGATATTGTGCGTTCTATCAAACTTTGGGAAGCCCTTGCGCGACCGGGTGAGAACGGAGCCTGACGCGTGGCGGGCATTCCGGACCAGACAGCCTCAATTTTCACGGAGACGGCGACTGCCACACTGAACGCGCAACGGGCACTGGATTCTCTTTTAACTCGTGTCCCGCGCTCTTACGCGATTTCGTCCGTGCGGATGCGGGCAAGATTCGGCCTGACGGAAGTGAACGGGCGCCCGGCCGTCCTGTTCGGTGAAAAATCCGTAACGCGTCATGAGAACGAACTTCGATTCGATTTGAACCTCGCGCCAGAGCCGCTTCCGGCGGTTCCTTCCGTTGTATTTCCATCGGCTCAAGCAAAGGTACCGACGTTTCTTGTTCCCCCGGCACAGCATAAGGAGCTGGTTGGCAAGCTGAAGGATAAACTGACTGCCGCCGACCACAAGAGATTTAGAACCGAACTTCAGAAGCTCGAGGCGGCAGCGGCGAGCCGAACGCACGAGGCCGGTTTAATCTTTCTGGCGCTCCGAAATGGGCGTTTCCTGATCGTTCGCCTCGGCCGGGGCAATGATGGAATCTTTCTCCTTGACGAAGGAGCCCCTGCCGCATTCGAAGTTCTGAGTTACTCTGGCATGGCCCGGAATCCATTGCCGTGGACTCTTTTCCACGAACTCTTCGACATGTTCCGGCTTTGGCAGACGAGCCGATATCCGATTGTGAATTTGCCGGCCGGCGAACTGCCATCGAAGATCGGCCATATCGCGGTAACGGAGTTTGCCCAAGGTTTTTGGAGCGGATATTGCAAAGCGCGGCAACATCTGTCAGATGTGACGGTCAATAAATCAGCGATGCCGTCCTATTACGAATTGCGCGGTGTCGAGGCGGTCCTAAACTATTCCGTACCACCCCCGCAAGGGGGGCCGCAGCACGTTACGCCTTTCATCAAGAGTCAGGTAACGGTGGCAATCGACGACCGCGACTCGCCAACGCCGATGCTACGAATCGGCCTGCTCGCACCTGAATTCATACTCATAAAGGAGTCGCGCAACGCAATCCTGTCGAGGCTTGACGACAACCTGAATTTGGATGAGTCCGATGGTGAATCGCTATGGTCCGCAATCGCTGCCGAGTACAGATCGAATTATCGCAATGCGCTTAAGGACAACGACCGGCGCGGGGCGGCGATCGTATTGCTGTCGTACTGCGGCATACGGCCAAAGAATGAGTTTTTGTTCGTCTGGCCAGGCTTGATCGACGGTGAGGAGCGAGAATTCGCCTTCCGCCTTCGTTACGATGGTGAAAAACTTACTAGCCCGGAGATGGTTCTCCCGCTCGAGAATCCGCTGAACGATTCGGGGGGAGGGATCCCGTCGCCACAGCGTCCTTTTTCCGCCGCCACCGTTCGCTACGACACAGATTATTCCGGTCTGCACGATTTCTTTCATGCAGTCTGGATCTGGACGTTTTCGGGAGGGTGGTTTTGATGGGCCGACGCATTCCGATTCGCAGTCTCGGAACGGCGATGCTGCAGCTGTTTCGGGGGGCGTTATCTCACCGGACGTTGGAGCTATGGGCTCGGAGCTCAAGATTCGGTCATGCCGAGCCGAAAACTGCGCTATCGATTGATGAGAGTCGCCGTCATACCGCACTGCTTTCGCTCGGGCCAGTTGTGCCCCAGGCATACCGGCCGGTGAAAGAAAATGACGGCCGAATCCTGTTTCCGATCGATACATTTCGGGATTGTCTCCGCGTCGTTTCAGCCTCACAGGCTTCCTTCGCCATCCTATGCGCGATCGATGTCCACGGCGAGCGGGCGTTGAAGGGCGAACAACCGGGTTCGGACCTGACGCTTCTGATCCTGACAAAGAGTAAAAGCCGGTAACTGGAAATGGGATAAGTTGGGTGGCCGTTGCGGTCGCTTAAGCGCGGCTCCGAAAATGCGTTCGCGTGCATCTCCGGCAAAAGAATTGCCGATTTGTCGGTCGAATCCATAGGAATGGAACGTTTTTAGCTTGTGGTCTTTTGAGGAAGAGTTGCTTGTGGGTGGCGTCGGAGATTCGTCGAAGGAAACGCGCAGCCCCAGCCCGAGACCCTCGGAATTGTTCAGCGACGAAAGGGGGACAAGCGGGTTTCCCAGCGCCGGAAAGGCTGAAATGTAAACGCCGGTGGGAAGCGGCGTCGCGATTAGAGTGAGCGCGAAATACGAATTGCCTCAGTCGGGATATGGCGCAAGACTGAATTACGACAGAAACTAACTCAGATCGTGCAACGCGTGCAAACAGTGAAATTGGCCATGGAGTGGTTCTGAGATATAGATCCGCAGTGGTCGGCAAGTATAGATCTGCCCTTGGCCGTCAGGGAGGACCCTACTGTCGTTGAGCGCTCCGAATTGCATGATTCAGGAGCAACAAGGGCAGAGCGGGTCTAAGATTGTTGATCTGGACTTAACTACGCCGCATGGAAGACACAAATCTACGAATGTCCGTGTGCGGCGGCGCTCCAAAGAGCCGTCGGTACTCACGAGTAAAGTGCGAGGCGCTCTCGTACCCGACGAGAGCGCTAGCGCTCCCCGCGCTCACTTTCTGATCGAGCATCAGTTGCCGCGCCTCTTGTAGCCGAAGCAATTTCTGCAACTGCACCGGACTCATGCCCGTAACCGCCCGAAAATGCTGGCGAAAGGTGGTCAGGCTCATGTTCGCGTGCTCGGCAAGCTCTCCTACCCGCATCTCGTCTGCGAAATGCTCACGCATCCATCCCACAGCGCGTGCGATCTGCTGGGTCGGACCCGCGTCATTGACAAGATTCCAGAGATGAGGAGCATGGGGACCACTCAGCAAGCGAATGATAATCTCCTGCTGGATCAACGGCGCGAGTTGCGGGATCAACTGAGGCTCGCCGAGCAGTTGAATCAGCCGATGCAGGGCGTCGAGTACGGAGGCGTCGAGCCTTTGCAGGGACAAAGGCTCAAGAGGTGTCCGCTTCTCCGGCCGCAACGTCTCGATCCTGGAGGCAACCTGGGTAATGAGGTTTCGGTCGAACGTAAGCATGATGCCGAGATAGGGTTCGGCAGCCGTAGCGCGAGTAATGTGATACGAGACGGGCAGATCGATGGTGGTGAGAAGTGATTGGCCGGGTCCGTAGGACAGCTCCGCATCACCGAGTAACACGTGCTTGCTTCCCTGAACCGTCACCGCCATGCCGAGTGTGTAGATGCAGTGCACGGGCTGACTCGGCCGGTTGCGCCGGTACAATGTCAACTCGGGAATTGCGGTCCGGTGGTCGCCCGAAGTGGAGGCGATACGCTGAACAGCACGCGCCAGAAGCGCAGTGCATGCCGCCGTTTTCGTTCTTTGGGTCTCCTGCACAATCATTAAACTGGCCTGTCCCACAGATCGTGGAGCACTCTTCGCTAACATCCCATGAATTCTGTCCTTGAGCCACGCAAAAATGCACACTCTCGTTGATTTCGGCAAAGGAAACGGTGATTCCGGCAAAACGGCAGCTCTATCCCGCCCTAGAATTGCTGGTGTAGGTTCGATCGTGGTGGATTCGCTAAACCGAGAATTCGGTGGCCTAGCGGATTGCAGCCGGCCACGCGTAACTGAGGAGAAAAATCCATGAGCGACGAGAGAAATAACGCAGTAGTCGATATTGGCGCTAATGACATCGACTACAAGAAGGCCATCGGCGCTGACGAGGGCGGCCTCGTCGATACAGCGGTAAACGCGATCAAGGGCGTTGCCGGCAAACTCGCGGACAAGCTTGATCCTCTTACCGAGCAGTATGCCGGCCTCTTCAAGACCGGACTGCGCACACCCGTCATGCGCAAGCCGAGCGAGTACGGGATGGATTTCGAAGAGACTTGGTTTCCGTCAATGGACGGCGTTCCGCTTGAGGCTTGGTTCATCCCAGCCTCGTCCGATCGCCTGCTTATCATCAATCATCCAATGACGTGCAACCGCTACGGGTTTCCGGGTCACCTGCCGGAGTACAAAGGGTATTTCGGTGGGTTTGAGGTCAATTTTCTGCCTGAGTTGAAAGCGCTCCACGATGCGGGCTACAACATTCTGACGTACGATCTGCGCAACTGCGGTCGCAGCGGCGAAGGCAACGGAGGCATCAGTGGCTTGGGCCTTCTTGAATGCCGTGATGTGGTGGGATCGGTGCGTCACGCGCGTGGGCATAAGCAGCTTGGGAAAATGCGCACCAGCCTCTACAGCCGTTGCATGGGCGGTAACTCGACCATTATTGCGATGGCGAAGTGGCCTGATGAGTTCCGCCATATAGAGGTCTTAGCTCTTCTGAACGTCGTCTCAGGGCCGACCTTTATCGAGCGCGGGGCGGAGAATCTGGGGCTAGATCCTGCCGACGCAGCAAAGCGGCTCGACCAGCGATGCCGTGAGACGACCGGATTCAGCCTGTTTGACTTCCGACCACAGAACTATGGTTACGGCGTAACCATCCCGACCTTAATGGCGCAGTTGCGGCGCGATTTCCTGATCCACGGCGAGAAGGACGGTAAAGAAATCTTCGAATCCCTCGCTGCTAAGACCAAGGAACTGGAATGGATCGAACAATCGAACCAGCGTTTCTACGCCTACAATCACTTCGGGCAACATCCGGAGCGGCTGATCGGCTGGTTCGACAAGCATATGGCGAAGTGAAGCCCGGAGCGCGCGACCGGTAATTGTCAAGGATAGTTCGGTTCTGTACGAGCAACCTTTTTAGGTAAACGAAGATGAACGTTCTGATTCTCGGCGCAGGTGGTCAAATTGCACGTTGGGTCATCGAGATGCTAGGGAGCAGTAAGGATGTCCACCTCACGCTTTATCTGCGCCATGCTCGCAAGCTGAAGGGCAAGACCCCACCCAACGCAAAGATCGTCGAAGGCGATGTGCTCGACCGTAAGATCCTCGATCCGGCGCTGGTCCTTCAAGATGTTGTTTATGCCAACCTGACTGGTGAAGATTTGGCGGAGCAAGCGAAAAGCATTATCACTTCGATGCAGGACGCGGGTGTGAAACGGCTGATCTTCATCGCCTCTCTGGGCATCTACGACGAAATTCCGGGCAAGTTCGGTGAATGGAACCGGCGAGAAATCGGCCCGTATCTGCCGCCGTTTCGCAAAGCCGCAGACCTGATTGAAGCGTCGGGGCTCGATTACACGATTCTTCGCCCAGCGTGGCTGACCGACGAAGACGAGATCAGCTATGAGACTACGGGGAGACACGATCCCTTCAAAGGCACCGAGGTCTCTCGCAAGAGCGTGGCCGCTTTGGTGGTTCACTGCATCCGCCATCGTGAGGATTTCTCGCACAACAATCTAGGCGTCAATAAACCCAACACGGACGGCGATAAGCCTCGATTCTACTGATGGCTTTCCGGGAGAGCGAATAACCAAGCTCTCATAGGACTGCGAGGCTCTCCCGTCCGCGGCACGCAAAACTGGAGGCTGGGAAAA
>JAFAUR010001106.1 GCA_019243205.1 Acidobacteriaceae bacterium
TTTCCGCGAATAGCTGCCGTGCCAGCCGCCAGGGAGTTCCGCCAATTGCGAGCCGAACTGCCATCTCCCGCTGGCGTACCGCAGCCTTAGCCAGCAGAAGCCCGGCGACATTAAGGGCCACAATCAGGACCAGAAGACTCACCGCGACCATCAACAGCTTAAACACATCGCCGAAATTGTCGCGAAGAACGGACGTGCCTTTTTCGAGAGATTGAACTGTCATCCCCCGCTCTAGCAAGCGAGCGACGCTTTCGGGTGAGACTTTCTGAATGTTCCGGTAATAGTCCTGCATGACAGGACGCCAAATCGTCCGGCACTCCACTTGGGCCTGCGCCAGTGACGCTCCCGGTTTTAAGCGGCCTGCCAGCGCGAACTCTGCGTGCTCCACCTTGAACTCCGATGCCAACAGTGAATAAGCTTGCAACGGAATTCGAACGTCCGGGCCGCTATCCACAGAAAGCCCGTGGAAACCGCGCGGCATCACACCTACGATTGAAAATCGATGGCCATCGATCGCGATGGTCTGCCCTACAACCGAGCCAGCATAACCTCCAAATCGCTTGCGCCAGAAGTCGTAACTCAGAACCGCAGGCGGCATATCGAAATTGCGGGTTGCGTCGTCGCTAGTCAGGAGGCGGCCCAGCAACGGCCGCGCGGCCAGCGTATCGAAAAATTCCGGTGTCACGCCGTACACGGTAATCTCTTCCGCTGGTTCGGGCTCCGTCAGGCGGAACTGATCGTGCCATTCTGTCTCGGCGAATACCGACTCGAGCGTCTTACTCTGCTCGCGCAGCACGTTGTAATATGCGTACGGGAATTCGCTCCTCATCCCTAGTGGCTTCGGAAACTGCTGCGCCAGTCGCACCAACTGCTCCGGATGCCTGACCGGCAGCGGCCGAAGCAGAACGGCGTCGAACAAGCTAAATATGGTTGTGCTCGCGCCGGTGCCAAGCGCAATAAGGGAAACGATCAACGCCGTGGACGCGTGGTTTTTGGCCAAGATTCGCAGCCCAAAACGAATATCGTTCATGCAGCCATTCTATGAAGATTACCCTGGGACCTCGGCTACAGACATCCTTGCCGGATGTGCTGCTGCATTCAATCCCCTGGCGGAATTATTCGCATCGTGCTATTCAGGCTTGCCGAAACTTCACAGTGTTTGCGCCCGCGTTATCACGTGATACTCGAGCCTTCTTGTGAGCAGCATGCCACGAATGCGCCAGATTCCTTTCCAGATCCCGAGATTCCAACGAAATCCCAAACTGCAACTGCAATTGCAACCTGCTGACCCGATAAGAATCCGGCGCTTTATGGCGGGTTACGGCCGGTAAACGCGCAGCTGACCGGCCGGACAAATTCAGAACTGAACGAAAGCGCGGCGACTTTGCATCCTGCTACCGGAAGCGCAGCAAACTCTCAACAGACGGTACGAAGTAATAGGACCCGGTCAGCGGCTCCGTGAACCGCGTTAGAGCGTCGCGCCCGCCGGTGATCAGGCCCGCCATGCTGTCCAACATCTTGGAAAGCCGCTTCTGCTCTGCGCTAAATCCCACGAACATGGTCCCGTGATCGGCAATGTTGCCGTATGGCATGTTCCGCCGGAAGATCTTCCCAAACTCGTCCTGGTCCGTGCGAGCCACATGCGAGTCCGACGGCTTGTCTTCGAGCTCAATACTGTCCCGCTTGGTGCGTCCCATCGTGCGCTCCTGCTGATCCACCGGCAGTGCCTCCCACTCGGCCGAATGGTGCCTCCACTTCTGCAAAAGCAGAATGCTGCCGGCCGCCCCCGGCACTCCCTCGGGAACAAGTGCCACTCCCGGGGCCTCCAGCAGCGTGGGGTTTTCAGAACCATCCACGAAGCCGGTCAGGTCTCGGTCGTGCCGATAGGACCAACTTGATGTCTCATCCGCCAGTGACGCCTCGCTCGCTAGATCATTGATGACCGCGCGTGCCATATCGAACAGAACATCATAAGCACTGCCCGATAACCATAAAAGCGCATCATGTTGAGTTCCGGGCATCACAAACTCCTCTTTGCCTTCGATCTTCTTATTGAATCCCTCCACACCCAACGGAGCATCGTCGGGCGCCAGCGCGCGCCAAAGCTCAGGCCGAAAGCCGATCACAAAGTTTACGCCGCCAGTGGTGGTTCTTGGTTCTCGAACAGCGCACAGCTTGCAGACGAATTCCTTCGCCCTTTGTCCATCTAACAAGTCGAATTCCAAGTACGCATGAGACGACGTTCCAAGAGCGAAAATCCCGGCCTGAGGCGTATTCACACGGCCAT
>JAFAUR010000054.1 GCA_019243205.1 Acidobacteriaceae bacterium
CACGGCAAGACATTTTCTATTCCGGTCGGCCGTTACTCGATCCGGTTTCCTTGTCGGGACGCTCGTCCGGATCGAATAGATGGCTCTGAAAATCAGCGCCCGTCATGTCCTCGACCTTGACGATCTGGCCAGTCTGGACGGCAACGAAACTTTTCAGCCCTTTCTCGGGCGTATTGAGGAGCACATCGCATTCGATTTCTTGGCGCTCCAGGCCGAGATTGATGCGTCTCGAGATTTCCTCCACCTGTTTCTGTTTTTCGCCGATCGCGGCCTTAAACTCGTCGACCGCCACCTTTTTCTGCATGATGAGCTCGCCGATATCTTGCAGTAGCCGTGCTTGTTGCTTACCGAGGTCAGCAACCTCCGGCTCGGTCAACGGCCGCTCAATCGATGTCGTGACACTGCTCATAGTCGACGTCTCCTGCATCCAAAATCGGTCTCTGTGGAAGAACAATCACTAACGGAGGAGCGGTTCAATGCCCTTAGCTCGCCAGGCAATGAACCAACTCCTGCGGCAGGACTCTCACCTGCAAGATACTGAGTAGCTTAAACCAAGCACTCAAAATGGCACATCATCGTCCGTAATGCCCATTTTGTCGAACTGATCGTCTTCGGTGGCTGTTGAAGGCCCACGGCTACTGCCGTTTCCCTGTGCCGAGCGGCGCGCATCATTCCGTTGCGAGCGCGCACCGGACGCTTGGTCGTCGCGGCCGCCGAGCAGAATGATCTCTTCGGCAATCACCTCGGTGACATACACCTTTTTTCCATCCTGGTCGTTATAGCTGCGCGATTGCAGCCGGCCTTCGACATGTACCTGCTTCCCTTTGGTGAGGTAATTGGCCAGGTTTTCCTTGCGCCAGGCGGTCACGTTGTTCCAGTTCGTTTCTTCCTTCCACTCCTCAGTCTGCTGGTCCTTCCAACTGCGTGTGGTCGCAACAGAGAACCGGGTGCAGGCAACACCGGAGGGTGTAAACCTCGTTTCGGCATCACGCCCGAGATTCCCAATCAAAAATACTTTATTTACACTGCGGGACGCCATGTGATTGCGGCCCTCCTTTCTTTCAATTCGCGAACTCTGTCTAACACGCTGCGAGGTTACTGGTCCCGTCTGGAATGTAACGATCATCGGTATCACCGATGTTTGTGATGAAGCTGAGGTCTGGCATCGACGGTTCCCGCAACATGTCGTCCAGGCGACTATCTAAATAAGTTCCCCACGTGGAATAGCTTCTGCCATGCGAGATGGTCCCCGAGAACTTGTCGCCTCAGCGCACAAACGATCTCGGAAGCCTCGCGATTCGCACGAATCTCCGGATCACTGAAAACAGTGTTGTTCCTCCTCCCCTCTCATGACCGATCGAATGCGCCGCGGCCGCGATCGTGCGCTGATGCCACGCCAGAATGGGCCGCGCCAGACGAAACAACCCGCAGACCACGGCGAACAGAACCAACCAGGCCGCCAGCACAGCGAACCGTTGCCCTTGAATCCACCCCACGATCTGGCTGGCAACAGGAGATTCGGTGATCACTTGCGCCAAGCCCTCGAGTGCCCACACGGCTCCAATCCAGGCAAATGCCAGCATCTGGAGCAAAAGCGTGGCGAGTGCCAGCCTCGGCACTGCCGCTTTCGTTGGGGTCTCAGACACCCGCTGCATGCGTCTGGCGCGCCGCAGCTTCCACGCCGTAATGCCGATCGCGATGACGGACCACACGAACGCCGGGCGATTCAACGAGAAACATACAGCCGGAACGACCAGCAGCGGGATCGCGAGCAATGGGCTCGTCATAAAAAGTCTTCCAAAGCGCACGCGCAGTCTCCTATTGCACGATCCGGTTTGAGGGCCGGTTCCACATTTCGTCGAACTTACGTTCGTAGATTTCGATCTCTCGCGGATCCGAAGTGAACCAAAGCGCGTTGTCCTGAAACCGTTCGGCTCCGAGAGACCAGTTCGCGCTTCCTTCACGCAGCGTGCCCGTGCGATCCGCGCAGTCGACGCAATAGTCTTTCTGATGCATGAGGTCCTTGGCCAAACC
>JAFAUR010000469.1 GCA_019243205.1 Acidobacteriaceae bacterium
CTGCAATCACTGCCGCGCTCGTCAACGGGCGAGCGAATGAATCCGTACAACTCGATCTGGAGCGGCGTCACTCCCGGCGATGGTCCACAGGAATTTCATGTCGTGCTGCTCGACAATGGGCGCACCAGCGTTCTCGCCGACAAAGAGACGCGTGAAACGCTGAATTGTATCCGCTGCGGCGCATGCTTGAATACGTGTCCGGTCTATCATCAGACGGGCGGCCATGCTTACGGCTCCGTATACCAGGGGCCGATCGGGGCCATCATCACTCCTCAGCTGCAGAACATGCAGGCGTCGCGCACGCTGCCCTACGCTTCCTCTTTATGCGGCGCGTGCTATGACGTGTGCCCGGTGAAAATCAACATACCGGAGATCCTGATTGCGCTACGCGGCAAAGTGGTTCGCGATTCACAACACACGATTCTGGGCAAGCTGCATCCCGAAAACCTCGCCATGCAGGCGATGGCTTTCGTGTTCTCGCGTGCGGGGTATATGACCACTGCCGAAGCGTTTGCCCGCATTGCGCAGCGCCCATTTGTGCACAACGGCGTCATCAATCATTTGCCGGGTTTGCTCGGCGGCTGGACCGATACGCGCGATTTATTTCCGCTTCCGAAACAATCGTTCCGGCAGTGGTGGCAAGATACCCGCGAGGGAGGCCAGCATTGATCAGCCCGCACTCCCGAACATATATCCTGAGCCGCATCAGGGCCGCACTGGATGTCAGAACAGATGAGAATCGCGCGGAGCAGGCTATCGCGGGCTGGCGCGAAATTCAACGCGAATACCGCCAACAGGGAACGCTAAGTCCTTCAGACCGCCTGAAGCTTTTCGACGAGCGTTTGCGCCACTACAACGGTACGCCATTCTATTCGAGCGGCGACGTGCGTTCCGACATTGCTCACATCCTGAGCGAGCGCGGCAAACACATCCTCATCATTCCCGCCGGCTTTCCTCCCGAGTGGCTGCCTCGAGGTTTTATGTTCATCCCGGACGACAATCTGACCAAAGAGCAGCTTGCTTCGAATGACGGCGCCCTCACTTTGTGCAGTCTCGGCATTGCTTTGACAGGTACCGTCGTGCTGCAGAGCTCGCTCCAGCAGGGGCGGCGCGCCGTCACGCTCGTGCCCGATTATCACCTCTGCGTTCTGCGTGCGGAAGATATCGTCGAACTCGTGCCGGAAGCCGTCCGCAAACTGCAAGCGGTCCGTGAAGTTCCGCTCACGTTTTTCTCCGGTCCTTCGGCAACCGTCGACATCGAGATGACTCGCGTACGCGGCGTTCACGGCCCCAGAACGCTCGACGTGCTCGTCATCTGAAATTCGATTTCAGCTCTTCACCAGAGGAGAAGCATGCTTCGGCTGGTATAGCCGTACTTCACCGCCTCCCGGAAGCCGCAAGGCCGTGAGCAAACCGAAACCAACGTCCTGCACCGGCGCGGTGATCTCAACGCCTTTCGCTCTCAACTCCGCCACCGTAGTTTCCGCGTCGTCACACATCAGATACAGTTCATGACGCCCGTTGGCTTCGGCGGGGTGAATGCCCAGCTCGGCGGGCGGGAGTGCAAAGATCAACCAGCCGCCGCCAGCGTCCACCGAGTGCAGGCCGATGACATCCCGGAAAAACGCCCGATCCGCCTCGGCGTTCTTCGTGTAAATGACCGCATGGATGGCGGTGATCATCTGTCCTTGTTCGCGATTCTGTTTGTCTGCGACAGGGAACAAGTATACGGCAAAACCTCGTCAGCGGGAACCGGCGCAGCGCATTACTGCTGTGACTTGCAGGAAGGCGAGGGCTGGTCTACGCGATCGCAAGTGAGCAACACCTTTCCAGCCGCGTTTCTGAGTTCCAGGTTCCAGCCATTCGCGGCCCGATGCAGGTGAGTGAAGCCGAAACGCGGCGTCAGTTCGCCGGCCTTCACGGCCATGCCGGAATCGGTCTCTCCCGCGTTTCGGTCAGCAATCCTCACCTCGAGTTGCGTGCCGCCATCGCCGGCAATCAGCTGGTTTGGGCGATCCCCGCCAAAACCGATGAATTCGAACAGGTGCAGATGGCCGGACAGCACCAGCTTCACGCCTTCCGGTTTCGCTGCCTGCCAACCGGGAAACGGCGCTCCTCCAATGGGAGTCAGCGGTGATTTCTCGGAGGTATAGCTGTACTGCCAAACCGGATGGTGGTCCACAATCCAGTCCACCTTACCCGAGAGCTTCGCGAGTTGATCGGCGAACTCGACGGCTTCTGCCGGGTGAGGCTTACGGTCGTCCGCTGCGCCGCCCGTATCGAGCACTCCGATCCGGAGATCACCCACTTGCGCGATATATGGCTCGGAATATTCAGCGCAATTGCCGGCGTACGATTGCGGATCGAGGTAGTAGAACCATCCAACGCACGATCGCCTTTTGCTTTCGTGATTCCCGCGCGCGAAAATCCACGGCGCCGCACTCAATGCCGGGGCTGCGGGCTGAAAGAAATCCGCCTGCCAGGCAAGCCAGTTATCGCCGCTCGGGCCTCGGCATCCGCTCGCGCCCTCGGGGCAAGGACTCTCGCGGTACAAGTAATCACCGACGTGAATGACAAGATCCGGCTTGCTCCGGGCGATCTGCGCCGCAACTGCCCCAAACGGCCACTGTTCGGGGTCGTCGCATGCCTGAATGCTTTCCTTTTTCACGCGGCAGCCAGTGTCTCCAACCACGGCGATATTGTTGAGCGCTGCCGGAACGTGGATGCTAATCCGGCCGAACTTCACGGATTTGGTTCCCTCGGGCAGCTTCGCTTCACAAGCCGGTTTGAAACCGTCGGGCACAGGCGTTCGTAGCGCAGTCCGCAGCGGCTTGCCATCTGCCTTCAAAACCGGACACTCGTTGGGCGTGTCTACGATAACCCTGGCCAGCCTGGCACCATCGGGCCCCAGTTCAATCCAGACGGGCGTCAGCACGTTAGCCTGCAAACACGCGGCGAATAGCGAAATGAAAACGAAGATTTTCATCCGGTCAGTAGAATATGTAATGCTAACCGACTGTAAGTTAGGTCCTTTTCCCGCACCGATTCTGCTGCATGGCGACCAATGAGGAACCGAGCGCGTTTGCTGCTCTATGGCGCACCGTTGTCCGGCTTGACAAGGCCAAAATCAACAGCACATGGATGGCTACGCGCAATGCCCTGGCGGTATCGGTGCCTCTCGCTATCGGCATCAACATGGGGAATCCGCTTGGCGCCGTGGCCATCACAACCGGTGCGCTGAACGTTTCTTACTCCGATGGCCACGATCCTTATATCCAGCGCGCGCGGCGCATGCTCACCTGGACGATTTTCGGCGCAGTCGCGGTTTTCGTAGGCTCCGTGACCGGGCGCTATCACTTGGCTGCGATCGTGGCCGTTGCCATTTGGGGATTCCTTGGCGGAATAGCAGTCGCGATCAGCTCCCGGGCAGGCGACCTCGGGCTGAATACGCTGGTCACGCTGATTGTCTTCGGGGCGCGCGGTGCGCTTCCTCCTGAAGGCGCCTTGATCGCCGCACTTCTGGTGCTCGCGGGAGGTCTGCTGCAAACGGGTTTAGCTCTCCTGTTCTGGCCTCTGCGGAAGTACAAACCCGAATGCTCGGCGATCAGCGGCGTTTATGCGGAGCTGGCCAGACAAATCGATCCACATTTCGAGTCCTCGCAGCCCGAGCCGTTGAAGCCGCCGACAGCCGAGGTGCAGGATACTCTCGATGCGCTTGGCCGCGATCACAGCGTCGAAGGCGAACGTTTCCGCCTGCTTCTCGATCAGGCAGATCGCATCCGGATCTCTGCGTTCACGCTCGTTCGCCTTCGCGAGGCGCTTGCCGAGGAATCAAATGCCGGAATGCAACCCACTGCGAAAGTGTTCGACCTGCTCGAACGGCTTCTTGTCCTGACCTCTCGCTTTTCAGCGGTCATCGCGAACTCTCTGTCGACAGGAAAGTGCGCGGATGAGCAGACGGATCTTCTCGATGAAATGGAGAAGCTTTGTCATGAGTTAGAGGAGGCCACAAAAGAGCCTATACCGCTTGGTCCCGAGATCGTATCCGCCGCTGCTGTTGTTGCGGGGCAACTACGTTCGGTGAACAGGCTGGCAACTACGCTTGTCCCCGAGGGACTGAGCGATTTCGAAGAACGCGAGTACAATCGCCCATTCAGGTTCCAGCTCGCAGCGTGGATCGAAACTGTTCGTGCGAACATCGATGTGCGCTCGGCAGCGTTCCGTCATGCGATCCGAATGGCGGTCTGTGTGGCCATTGGCGATGCGATCGGGCGCAGCATCAGCTGGCAGCGGTCGTACTGGATTCCGATGACCATCGCAGTCGTGCTCAAGCCGGATTTCAACACCACCATTAGCCGAGGCATCCTACGATTGGCCGGCACCTTCGGCGGTCTGCTGCTTGCTACTCTCCTGTATCACATTCTTCCGGCGTCTGCCCTCACGCAGCTTCTTCTCGTGGGGGTCTTCACGTTTGCCCTACGCCGGTGGGGACCTGCGAACTACGGCGTATTCAGTATCGCGGTAAGCGGTCTGATCGTTTTCCTCATTGCGGCGACCGGAATCGCGCCTGCAGACGTGGTTGCACAACGTTCGATAAACACCCTGGCGGGCGGGCTGTTCGCGCTCGCCGCTTACGCTCTGTGGCCCACCTGGGAACGCAGGCATGTGCAAGAAGAGCTGGCGCAGATGCTGGATGCCACTCGCGCCTACTTTCATGCGGTCGTCGAAAGGTTCGGGCGGGATGACGGCGAGTTGGAACGCACGATTGAGGACGCGCGGTCAGCCTGGCGTCTTTCCCGTAGCGCGGCCGAAAGCTCGGTTGACCGCGTAACCTCCGAACCCAAAGCAACCAAGGCGCAAGCTGCTCTGTTGACGTCGATACTGGCGAGTTCGCACGCTTTGGTGCACGCGACCATCGCTTTGGAAGCCGGATTTGCACAGATCCGTGCAGGCACACCGCCCGCCGTATTCCGGACATTCACAAAGGATGTCGAACTGACACTCTATTACCTGGCAGCATCGCTGCGGGGGTCACCGGGCGCGGCCGCGACACTTCCGCATTTGCGAGAGGACCACCAACGCATGGTGCAGGCGCGGAATCGGTTCGCCGCTACGGACGAGTTCGTTTTGCTCGAAACCGACCGCATCACCACCAGCCTGAACACACTTCGCGAACAGGTGGAGCGACTCGTGTCCGGCGGGGAAACGCCGGCTCCCGTCTCACATCCCGCGCCCGCAGGCGCGGTCTGAGCCATCTACATCACCGAGGCGGTCGCAAGTTCGACCTTGTCCGGCGTCAACTCCCCTTGGCCGCTCGTTTTGATAAACGCGCGCAGCACTTCCGCCACGCTCCATGCCTGGGCGCAGCAGCCGCGCGGGTTGAATGGCGGTTCCGCGTCAAAGATTTCATTGATGGATCCCACGCAGGTCCCGCGCAACTGATTTTCAAAACCGCTCACAAATCCGCGCGCCGTCTCGAAATCACCCGGATGTAACCGCAGCCAGGCGTCCACAAACGGGCCGATAAGCCACGCCCACACCGTTCCCTGATGGTAGGCCGCATCTCTGGACCGCAGATCCCCGTCATAGCAGGGCTTGTAGTCGGGCTCGCCCGGGGCTAAGGACCGTAGACCAACCGGTGTCAGCAATCGCTCCTTGCTGACGTTGATCACCGCCTCCCACCGCGAGCGATCCAGTACCGGATGATCCAGAGAAATGGCGAAGATCTGGTTCGGGCGGCAGGAGGGATCCGATCGTCCATCCTCGCCGTCGACGACGTCGTAAAGATAACCACCTGCCTCATACCAAAACCGCGCATTGAAAGACGCGCGCGCTTTTTCGGCGTGCGAACCAATGCCGTCAGCCTCACTGTCGCGGCCCGAAGCGCGAAGCCATCCCTCCAGAAGCTTCAAAGCGTTGTACCAGAGCGCATTGATCTCCACTGCCTTGCCTCGCCTCGGAGTCACTACCCAGTCCTCAACCTTCGCATCCATCCAGGTCAGTTGATATCCTTCAGCGCCTTGCCACAGAAGTCCGTCGTTGGGATCAACGTGAATGTTGAAGCGCGTGCCCCGGAGATGGTGGCCGACGATATCGAGCAGCTTGGGCAACAGGTGAGCTAATAAGTGATGGTCATTGGTCTTTTCGAGATAGCGATGGAGAGCATGGAAGAACCAGAGGGTCGCGTCCGCCGTGTTGTATAGGCCGCTGGTCTTCCCTTCCGGGAACATGTTGGGAATCAAGCCGTCCTTGATGTAGTGGGCAAAGGTCCGGAGGATGTAGCTCGCCTCTACCTGGCGTCCCGTCACGAGCGTGAGCCCTTCGAGGCTGATCATTGTGTCGCGGCCCCAGTCCGTGAACCAGTGATAGCCGGCGATGACGCTGCGGATCTCATCGCCCGCGGCGCGCGCCCGCGCGGTGTCCTGCTGGCGGCCTACGGGCGTGAACAGGAACTGATCCGCCGCCCATACCAGGGTCCGGCACGTTCCCTCACAGATGTCCGGATTGGCTTCAAGAAGCAGTCTTCGTTTCCGGTCGCGCTCGGCGTCCCAGGCCTGTCGCGGATTTAATGACGACATGACATCCCAGGAGTCGGTCGATGCGGCGATGGTCACGTCTTCGTCCATCGGAAGATTTGCCAGGAAATAGCCGGGACTCCACAGATCGCCGCGAAAGATGTAACCGCGGCTCTGCTCGATGCCGTAGATCAGATCACAAATCTTCTCACAGTTGATTTCGAAGCCGCCGCCCTCCGCCAGCAGCATCATCCGCAGCGGAGGGATAGTTCCCGTTCCACTCAACTCGTAATGGTAGTCGCTGAAGGTGACGCGGTACGCATCCAGAGGCAAACTGACTGGAGCTTCGTGCTCTCGCATGTTCACCGCGGGCCGCAGTTTTAGCCGCACAGCGCCCGGGCCATTCGTCAGCCGGTAATTGATGTAGGTCGTATTCTGCCGATGAGGAAGATAAACGCGCTTCTCTACTGTGTACCCTTCGACTTCGTAGGTCCACACCGGAAGACCATATTCAAGCCGGAACTCAGCCAGATGTTGCGATCCCGGCCAGTCCGATTTTTCTTTTCTGATGCCGGTCAACCCGGCCGTGCGCCCATCCGGTAACGCCAGTTCTTCGAAGACATCGTTCAACATCATCGTGCGGCCGAGCGGAGCAGGCAAAGCGGCAATCAGGTATCCGTGAAAAACCCTGGTTAGAGTTCCTCCAACCGTTCCGCTTGCGTATCCCCCAAGCCCGTTCGTTACCAGCCATTCGGTCTCGATAAGCGCTTTTTTGTCTTCGTCACTCAGCGGCGACGTCGGGTCGTGAGTAAAGATTTTCATTTCGAATTATCGGTCGGTTTGTGATTCTTCAGGATTTTCGATAGATGCTTCGACGGGATGGAGTACAACAGCCGCCATGCCGGGAATCCGCCAATTTTCGTCGGTGTCGAGCGGTGCAGTCCCACACCCGCCGTAGGCAGAGCTGTCGGAAGACCATAATTCCGTCCACCTCTTTTCGAGCGGAGGGCCCAGCAGCGGCTCCGGAGAAGGATCCATGTTCAGATCTGTTCCCAGGTTAACCACTAACAGGCGATCATTCTGAAGATCATCGGAGAAGTAACGGAGGACAAAGCACTGCCCGGAGAGGACGGCGCCATCTATCCCGGCATCGCCCTGCTGCGATATCACCGGATCTTCGCGCCTCAGCTTCAGCAGGTCGCGATGCAGCGCATACATGTGTCGGTGAATCAGCGCCTCTTCGTTATGAATCCGCGAAAGCTCAAACGTGGAAGGCGCGGCCGGGTCGTGAAGGCAGGCCTGCATATCCGGATTCCGAAGCGCTCGCCATTGTTCCAGGAATTCCGCGCGCCCCTTTTTGACTTTCTCCGCTAATTCAGGCTTGTGGTCCGCGAAGAAAAAAAACCGACTCGATGAAGCAAATTCCTGTCCTTGAAACAGCATCGGCGTCCCCGGCATGAGCAGTGTCAAAGCGGTCATGGCCCGGTAAACGCCTGGTGCGGCAAGCTCATGCATGCGCTGGCCGTGTGCGGAATTCGCTACCTGATCATGGTTCTCAATGAAGTTGACCATGGACGTCCGGGGCAGCCCAAAGGTCGGCGTACCGCGACGTTTCTTCTGCCACCGGTACCACTGGCCTTGAAACAGATATCCGTATTTGGCCGCGGAAACAAACTCTTGAGCGTTCCCACGGTAATCGGAGTAGTAAGCGTCCGCTTTCCCGGTCATCGCCACGACGGCGCTGTGATGATAATCGTCATTCCACAAAGCGTCGAGTCCGCCGCCCCCCTCGGAAACAGGCCGCAGCAGCTTGGTATCCTGCGGTTCGTTCTCTCCGATCAGAACAATCGAGCGATGGCCGGCCGCTTTTCGTGCCGCCTCACTGATCTCCGCGATGATTCCGGGTTCCGTATCGTCGTGAATGTCCTGGGTAGCATCGAGTCGCAAGCCGTCAAGGTGGAAATCGCGAATCCAGGAGACGGCATTCTCGCGATAAAATTCCCGAACCGCACTGCATCCTTCCCCGTCGAAGTTGATTCCCGGGCCCCAGTCCGTTTTGTGCTTTTTCGAAAGATACCGATCAGAAAATTTGGTCAGGTAGTTCCCGTCTGGACCCAGATGGTTGTAAACAACGTCCAGAATGACCGCGATGCCCAAGCTGTGAGCACGGTCGACAAACCGCCGCATGTCGTCCGGCGTCCCGTACAGGGCTGCCGGAGCATATAGAAACACCCCGTCATAGCCCCAGCCGAAGCGGCCCGGGAAATCAGCGACCGGCATCACTTCGAGCAAAGTCACACCGGTGTCGCGAAGATACTCCAGTTTCTTGGCCGCCCCCGCCCAAGTGCCTTCCTCGCTGAAGGTTCCGAGGTGCATCTCGTAAATCACTTGCCCGCGCATCTGAATGCCACGCCAGTCGCCGTCGGTCCACGGGAATGCGGCCGCATTTACGACCTCCGAGTAACCGTGAACGCCCGAAGGCTGGAAGCGCGAAGCCGGGTCAGGAAAGGACTCTCCGCCGTCGATTTGCAATTTGTACCGCGTTCCGGCCGCCACGTCTGTCGCAAATCCGGCGAAGTAGCCTCCATCTTCCGCTTCCAAAGCGAACCGCAGCCGCCCATCTTCGAACGTCACGCGAATGGATCGATGTTCAGGCGCCCACACGCGAAAGGCTGTGCCGGAGCCGTCCGGCGAAACTTCAGCCCCGATCGGGGAAATTCGGCGTGAGGTTGAGTGAGACGTACTTGTAACCATCAGAAGGAAGCCGGCTCGTATCGGGAGAGCCCAGCA
Organism: Acidobacteriaceae bacterium; assembly: GCA_019243205.1. Classification (GTDB taxonomy): domain Bacteria; phylum Acidobacteriota; class Terriglobia; order Bryobacterales; family Bryobacteraceae; genus Bog-105. Next base: position 9,306 of record JAFAUR010000469.1, read on the forward strand.
GATGTAACTATAGATCGAGCGAAGGCCCCATCTATTTCGTAGGTTTACTGGCCGGCGTTCAGAGACCGAGTTTAGCCCGCAACGTCTTTACGCGATCGCGGGCCACGGTCAACTCCGTGTCTTTTCCGTCGTTGATGCGAAC
>JAFAUR010000285.1 GCA_019243205.1 Acidobacteriaceae bacterium
ATGTCGATTACCAGGACATCCAGCTTCCGGAGCATGCCTTCGGGTGGATGCCGGCTCGCCGTCGTGTCCCCGTAGATGCTGTAGATGTGTACGCCCGTGGCGCGATCGACAGAATCGCCCACCGAATTGATGTCGAGTTCTCCGGTCACGCCGTGTTCGGGACTGAATATGGCCACGAGCTTGATGCCGGGCGCTTTGGCGAGAATATCGATCGTCCTGCGGCCCTCGACATCGAAACCAGTTTGGTTGGTGATAACACCGACTGTGCGTGGGGAGGACGGGTTGGAACCCCGGATCTCCCGGAAACCATCCTGTTCCATGACGTCGATCCCGTTCATCACGATTCCATTGTGTGGGGCTGGTCCGTGCGTAGCAATTTGTGGTCTGCAGGGACCATCTCCGGAAGCTACGCTGTTCGATACTCCGGGCTGCGATCTGGCGGATATAAGTAAGGCAGCAATGAAGGTCACGAGAAGAATGATTCTGGCGCTCATGCGGGAATTGTAGTCGCAGTTACGCCAGGGGCGAGCGAACGATTCTGTTTGCGATTCGCCAGGAGGCGACCAACTCGCCAGATCTTCGACTTTTCCGTTCGTCACGGACGCAGATTATCGGCGCAGAAAAGGTCTGCTTTACAGTTGCCCGACATTACCGTTTGTGAATCGTGATCTCTTTTGCATGTACCTATGTCTCAGGTCGGACATTCTTGTCCAATCACCGGAAAGTCCAACAAAACCGCCAAAACTGAAAGTGTCTCAAGCACTTAGCTCCGGTTTTCGCCTCCCTTAACTTAGGTGTCAATAGGTGAGTGTAGGGCTCTTCAGGCCCCCAGTGCAGCTTGCTCAGCCCCGAGCAGCCCAGATTTTGAGATATTCGGTAATGTCAGAGAATCAAATAATTCCGGTGTACGACTTATAACCGCGTTCCTTCACTTATTCCGCAATGCCGTCCGCTCTCGAAGCGCGCGCCCCCTACCGCTTTGCTCGTTCCCATTTCTCCAACACAGTACAGGATCACACTGGCCTCGCGCCGAACGCCCATCGGATCATCAACGGAAACTCTCTTCGCCACATCTCGTCGTCGTGCCCTGCGACCCTCTCGCTCATCACGACATCTGCAGTTGCATCGCGCAACGCGGCCGCCCACCGAGCCGCGTTGTCAAGGAAGAAAGGCTCTAGCGTGCCCGCCACCAGGTACGTGCGAGGCAATCGAGTCGGCATTGTGTCAGGCGGCCGGTACCCCCCGCCGGGCGACGCTGAGAAGATCGCGCCATAGAGCTCGGGATGTCGAAGCCCAAGAACAAGCGCGAGTTCTCCGCCTGCCGAAACACCAAACACGGCCGTGCGCTCAGAGGGCAGTGTTACGCCGAAGCGCGATCGCACCCACGCGCCCACGTCCTCGACGAAAAATCTCTCGTGTGCCGCGAACCGTTCCGGATCGAACTTGGGTGAATACTCGTGGAGTCGCAGCGTCTCATCGGCCACGCGGTGCACGCCAATGATCATGGTCGAGGGCACATCCGCTGCTTCAAGAAATCTTCCCCACTGAGAGATCGTCTGCCCGTCACCAGCGAACACGATCGCCTCCGGCGGAACGGGCGGCACATACACGGTGACCTGTCGTCCATCGTCGTAATGAAATGTTTCAGAGACAAATTCGCCGGCGATCGCATCGGCTTGGGGCGGTTCTGGCCGTGTCTCAGACGATTGATTCATACGTTCATCCTCACAGCGTCCTACCAGCCGCCTAACTGCTATTGTCGACGGCTCACATCTTTCTCGCTGCGATCCGTTCCAAACCGTTGAACCCAGAGACTCGAGCTTACCTGCGAAGTCTTACGAATACCTGCGAGCTCTCACGTGTAATCATCGCGCGGCGCTCAAAAATCAGCCTGAAAACGCCGAAACCAGTGTGGATCCTCGGCAGCCACTCACTTGAAAGAGGGCGCGGAGACGGCGGCCATACCGGACGCTTCCGATCGGGCTGTCCCGCCCGGGTCGCCAGACAGGGAATGGACTACCCGCGATGCGGGAGTTGGTCAGCGGCGCTTAAGACGCATGTCCTAGATTGGAGCAGTTCATCGTCCCTAAGGCGCCTTCGAGGACATCGTTGCTTCGTTTCTCATCGGTTCACTTATCCGCGTGCCCGTGTTCGGATCGTCAGCGAGCGCTGGCCTTTTGGCTTCGACAGTTGGCATTTGCGAACGTAAACCGGACATGCTTTTAACTCGTCCAGTTTCCCGGTTGCCGACCAACTGGACACGACCCCTGAACCTCTGAAGGATCGCAGGATTCGATCACCGGCCCTGTTCGAGGAGTATGACCACGTGCCCTTTCTTGTGTCCTGCCTCCGCGTATCGGTGAGCCTCGGCGATCTCATCGAGCAGATAACATCTATCAATAACGGTCCTTAGCTTTCCGGCCTCGATCAGCTCCTTGAGAAGTGACTGGTCCCCGGGGGTTCCGCGTGCCACACCGCTAACGACCTTCGCTGCGCCCGTGATTGAGACCCACTTCCCGCGTACCATTCCTCCTAGGATCGATAACACTCGTCCAGAGCCTCCGACGCGAACATAGAAACCGCCTCGCTTAAGGGCATTCAGGCTGCGTGAGAAACCGCTCTTGCCGACCGTGTCGAACACAATGTCATAGATCCGGCCGGCGCGCGCAAAATCCTCTCTGGTGTAGTCGACTACGTTGTCAGCGCCGAGAGACTTCACCAAATCCAAATTCGCGGTGCTGCACACGGCCGTGACGTACGCGCCGAAGTGCTTCGCCAATTGAACCGCGAAAATTCCGACACTGCCCGACGCTCCGTAGATAAGAATTTTCTGTCCGGCTTGGATGTTGGCTTTCTTCAGGAAATACAAGGCCGACACACCGCCAAACAAGACCGCCGCGGCTTCGTTAAGCGTCATGTTGAGGGGCTTTATGGCTAAATCGGCATGCTCTGGCAGGCACGTGTACTCGGCATGCGCCCCGAACTTGAACCCTGTCCCGCCGAATACCTCGTCGCCCACATCGAACCGGGTTACGGCGTTCCCCACCGACTCCACGATTCCGGCGAACTCCATTCCCAAGATGTGGATTTTCTTTGGCCTCCAAAGACCAATCATGAATCTTACGAGAAATGGATCTGCCCTTCTCATCCTCCAGTCCGCTGTGCAAACCGTCGTGGCATGGATGCGAATAAGAACTTCGTTGTCCCCAGGAACTGGCTTTTCGACGTCCTTGATCTCGAGAACATCCGGGGCGCCGTATCTTGCGTAGACAGCTGCTTTCATAGGCGGATGGAAATATCGTTTGCTAAGTCTATCGAATCAGTTTGCTTTTCGCATTGAGCCAGGATCACGCGCAATTCGGAAACTGAGAACTTTCGAACCTCACCTGACAATCGCAAAGTCGTCGAACAGCGCGCCCGGCAAGATCAAACCCGGGCTACCACAATTTTTGGCCTCAGCGCAGACGACCCGACTATACTCCGCAGGATTTTCGGTTTTATTGCACATCCCGGCACTAACCAATCAGCAAGCCTCATCCGCGGAACCCTCGCCGCCCCCACACACCCACACTCACACCCGCCCCGCTCCTGATTCCTATTGCTTTGATCGGTAGCAAACGAGATCGACGTCCAAAGTAAGAGCGCTGTAACCTTACGAAACATAGTATCTCCAGGTTTATTTTTTTCTCCGGAATCGCCTGTAGTGCACTGTGCCGAATAGTGCCAGTAGTGATAAAAGAAACAGGGCAAGCGTTTTAACCGCTGGTAGAATTGTCAGAGTCAGCATGCGGGCGAGAGTTAATATAATCGATTCCTGCGCCGGAGAGAAGAGGCAACAACGCAAATATGCGTCGAGAAAGCTTCGTTCGCCTTCCTCGATGTTTCAATACAGCATTGACTAGAACCCGCCAAGGCTGGTACGAGCGCATCCTAAGGGGGCCGTGCGACTTCGTTGACCACCTATCCAGCTCTGACGCTTCCCCGAGCGAGAGCGAAAGAATACGCGATCAAAAATCTTACACCACAGGATATCGGGCGCACTGACGAGATCGAGCCACCAAAAAAAGCTTTACCCCCCACACACCCCACACTCGCACCCGCCCCGCTCCTTCGGCCGCGGCAAATTCCCCACTCCCGTCGGCAGTGCCCGCCCGTCCGGATACTCCTTCTCCGCCTCGACGACCAGCAACCACCGCTGGTACGTCATCCGCTGAATCCCGCACCCGCCATACTGCCGCCGCTGCGCATCCCGTGTCGCCCACCAATACTCCACCGGAACGCCATCCACGAAATCCAGTCGGCGGTACACCAGCGTGGGCAGCCGCTCCATCTCCTCCGCCTGTTTCCGCAGCTCTTCATCCGAAGGAAACCGCTCCGTCACGGTCCGCCGGTCTTCCACGCGCACCTGCACCCACTGCTCAATCACGCTCGGCTTCTCGCGCTTCTTTCCCTCTATTGGTTTCGCCGCGCGCCCCCCGCCTTTTCCCGACTTCATGGCAGCGGCTCTCCCCACAAATGCCCGTCGCCCCGCTCGGCTTCGCGCGCCGCCACAAGTTCCCACTCCTCAAACGGCATCGTTATATAAAAGCGCGACCCCGGCTTTACCGACTCCGGGCTCTTGGCAATCCACGAATACTCCGGCGGAATCGCCCCGCGAAAGTAGACCGGCCTGCGTATCAGCACCGGAGGACTCTGCCGCTCCGCGCTCCGCCGCACATCCTCATCCGGCGGAACCTTCACCGTTACCGTCTGCCCCTGCTCGTCCACCCAGACTTCCACATCCTGTACGATCGCCCCCTGCTTCTCGGTCGGCGCTGGACTCACCCGCTCAGCCGCCGGCTTCTCCCGCTCAGCCTTCTGCGGCCTTCCTTCTCCCGCCCGATTTGCCGCCGTTCGACTCGCTTCCTCGGCCCTCATCTCCGCCGCGACCCGAGCTTTCCGTAGCATCTCGGCCGCTTGCCGCTCGCGATGAAACCAGCGCTGCGCCGTTGTCCGATAGCGACCGAATAAATCGAGCAACCGATGCTCTTTAGCCGTCCACTTCACCGGATCCTCGTTCCGTTCAAAACTCTTGTGCTCCGCCTGGTTATAGCGCCGCGCCGCCCGCACATACTGCCACTCCGCCTCCGCCGCCCGCCGCACCTGGTCGGCAAACGTCGCGCTGTCCGGCCGGTAATCCGCCATCCATCGCTCGAGTAACGCTTCCCACTCCGCCGGCACCTCATCCGGCAGCAAGAGCGCCTTCGAGGTGCAGCCGTGTTTCGTCGAGTTGCCGCTCGAATTCTTCTTCCCAACGGGCGTCTTCGGCCCCGTCGACCCCCGGCTGTTCGTTCGTACTCTCGCCATCGCTTCCCACGCCGAGTCTCCGCCGCAACCGGACGCCGCTGCCCTTCGAGGCCAGCCTAAGCTTCTGAAAACAAAGGTCGATCTCGACAAACCAAAACCTGTGATTGCACCCCGACCCCGGTGCGTACGAGTTCGTTTCGTAAAAACCGCAGAGGTGCGCTAAAGCCCTGAGCGCCTTGCTAAAATAGGAGATTCGTTTACCCTCCGAAACCCCTGCATGAAATACATCTTTACGTCTGAATCAGTCACCGAAGGCCATCCCGATAAAATCGCCGATCAGGTCTCTGACGCCGTCCTCGATGCCGTTCTCGCCGACGACCCCGCCGGGCGCGTCGCCTGCGAAACGCTCGTCACCACCGGTATCTGCGTCGTTGCCGGCGAAATCACTACCAAAACGTACGTCGATGTTCCCAAGCTGGTCCGTGGCGTCATCAACCACATCGGCTACACCGACGCTGCCATGGGTTTCGACAGCAAAACCTGCGCCGTGGTCAATATGATCCAGGCACAGTCGCCCGATATCGCCATGGGTGTCGATACCGGCGGCGCCGGCGACCAGGGACTCATGTTCGGTTTCGCCTGCGACGAGACGCCCGAGCTGATGCCGCTCCCCATCATGCTGGCTCATCGCCTTGCCCGCCGCCTCAGTGAAGCCCGCCGTGACGGGCAACTCGCCTATCTCCGCCCCGACGGCAAAACACAGGTCAGCGTCGAATACGTCGACGGCAAGCCGAGGCGCATCGACGCGATTGTCGTGTCGACCCAGCACGATGACGACGTCACCAACGATCAGCTCCGCGGCGAAATCCGCAAGCACGTCATCGATCCCATCGTTTCAAGCGCCATGTGCGACAGCTCGACGAAATTCCACATCAACCCCACCGGCCGCTTTGTCATCGGCGGTCCGCATGGCGACACCGGCCTCACCGGCCGCAAAATCATCGTGGATACCTACGGCGGCATGGGCCGCCACGGCGGTGGCGCGTTCTCGGGCAAGGATCCGACGAAGGTCGATCGTTCCGCCTGCTATATGGCCCGCTACGTCGCGAAGAACCTCGTCGCCGCTGGTCTCGCTTCCCGCGCCGAAGTCCAGCTCGCGTATGCGATCGGAGTGGCCGAGCCCGTCTCCATCAATGTCAACACCTTCGGGACCGGGAAAGTCGAAGATTCGCGGCTCGCCGAGCTTGTTCGCGAGAACTTTTCGCTCACTCCCGCCGGCATGATCCAGAGCCTGAATCTGCGTCGCCCCATCTACCGCAAAACCGCCGCGTTCGGTCACTTCGGCCGCACCGAAGACACCTTCACCTGGGAAGCGGCAGACAAGGCCGAGGCCCTGCGCGAAGCCGCCCAACTCACCGCGTCTGTCGCCTGAAAAGGCAAAGCTGTCGTCTAAAGGAAAGCCGTGTCCACAGCAGTTGATTGCAAGCGGTCGGTCGAGATCGAGATCCCGCTAGACGAGGTCGAGCGCGCCCGTGAGCGCGTGACGAACTCAATCAAGGGTCGCGTCCGTCTCCCGGGCTTCCGTCCGGGCAAAGCCCCCGTCAACATCATTCAATCGCGTTTTGAAAGCGAGATCCGCAACGAAGTTCTCGAGCTTCTGCTCCCGCAGGCCTTTCGCGACCGCGTTCAGAAAGAAGAGCTGAAAGTTGTCGGCACTCCCGACATCTCCGACCTGCATTTCGAGCCTGGCCAGCCCATCCGCTTCAAAGCGGATTTCGAAGTCGCCCCCGAGTTCGAAATCGCCGACTACCGCGGCCTGCCGGTCAAGTACGAAGAGCCGCAGGTCTCGGAACAGGAAATCGACAAGCGGCTCGAATCTATGCGCGAAGGCAAGGCCGAGTACCCGAATCTCGACCCGCGTCCCATCGAAAACGGGGATTACGTACTGGTCCACCTCCGCTCCCTCTCCGGTCTGGCCGAGCCTATTGACCAGGACGTCCAGATCCACGTCGGCGGCGAAGATACTTTGCCCGCCTTCAACGAATCCCTGATCGGCCTCTCTCCAGAGGAAACGCGCCAGATCGATATCACCTATCCCGAGGAGTACGGCCAAAGCAAACTTGCCGGAAAG
>JAFAUR010000431.1 GCA_019243205.1 Acidobacteriaceae bacterium
CGATGGCCCCCTCCCCCAAGCCATTCGCAATCTCTGCTTCCAAATTCCACAGCTCTCGTTTTGGAGAGAATTCGACGCGATGACGAGGGCTTCATATTGGAGGTCAGGTCCCAGAGTAATGCGCAGTGCCCGGAGTGTGGGACGCGGCCACGATCGTTCCACAGCTTCTATGGGCGGCACCTCCAGGATCTTCCATGGCAAGGACTGCCCGTTCGGCTTCGCGTAAAAGCGCGGCGCTTTCGATGTCGAAATTCGTCCTGTTCACAGAAGATCTTTGTCGAGCGCTTGCCAGATATCGCTCAGTCCCACGCTCGCCAAACAGACCGGCTGCGTGAGATCATTCGGTGCGCAGGGTAAGGTTCAGTCGGTGCTTCCAACAACCGACAGGACCTACGAGATCGAGTGGGTGGAAACAACCCGGGACCTTTACGGCACGGTTACTCAGAAAGCGCATTGGAAGGACTCGGCGACCATTGCGATGAACGCACCATCCGACGAAGCCACCGCACGGGTGAACCCGCTCGGAATCTACGTCACAAACGCTAGTTGGACCAAGCTTCTTTAGTTCGAAAGGAATCTCATGCGCATTACTCTTCTGACCGCCAATCTGCTTCTCCTCTCTTTTTCCCCAGTTGCGCAGCAAACGCCCGATGCGGCTTTGCCTCCGTTCCAAGCAAAGCGGCTGCCGCCGGAAAAAGCGCTTCCGCCGAATAGCGGTGGGTTGCCGCCAACTGCAGATCCATTGCAGTTACCTTCAGCCGCTGTGCAGCTTCCAAATCTGTCCGGAACGGCAGTGCCCCCGGACTTCAAGCCTAAGACGGATGTGGCCCTGACCAAGACCGCACAAGATGCCGTGCAAATGAGTGAGAAATGGATGGCGGAACACAATCAGCCATTTGCGGGAGCCGACGGCCGCGTGCTCTATTCTTACGGGCGGGACTTCCAACTGTAGTCTGCGCGCCGCTGCGCGTCTGCATCATCGAAGTCGAGGCTGGGGAAAGGCTCGATGGCGAACCGCACATAGGAGATTCCATCCGTTGGAACGTTTCACCGGCGATGTTCGGCCATGGTGATCCCGCAACAACGGTGATCGTCCTCAAGCCCCAGATCGCCGGTCTTGATACGAACCTGCTGATCACAACGGATCGTAGGGCCTACTATCTCCCTCTGCTGTCAAAGCCGGAAGACTATGTCGCGCGCCTCGCGTTCTACTATCCGGAAGACGACACCGCCAAATGGCAACAGCAGATCGCGAATCAACAAAGCCAGTCACAGAAGAGCACAATAGCGGAGCTGGGCAAGACTCCGGCCAATGCGCTCTGCTTCGATTACCGAATCAAAGCAAAGACGGATTCGATCAAGCCAGTGCGCGTGTTTGATGACGGCCAGAAGACCTTCATTCAGATGGGCGGTGACACGCAAACTCGTGAGGCTTCCGTTCTCGTTGTCATTGGTTCGGACGGAAAACAGGAGATGGTCAACTACTGCGTGAAAGGCGACATGTACATTGTTGACCCCCTCTTTGATCGCGCCGACCTGATTCTGGGAACAGGAAAGAAGGCTCAGAAAGTGGAGATCGAACGTGAGCGAAAAGGCTAACGCGCCCGAAACCGAGAAGTCGACTTCGACTACATCGTGGAACTAGCCTGGCGGCTTAGATCTGAACCCGCGACCGCCGGAGACCGTTCGGATCAGCCGCAGAGCTTCTATCGCTCTTGTTGCCGTCGTTGTCCTTCTCCTTGGCCTATTTGCATATGGAGGTTGGAAGCGTCGGCAGCGCCAGATTGCGGCGTATGCCGACGCCAACCTGCCGAAGAGAGTAGCCCCGAGCACGTCCGCTGCTGCAGATATCGAAAATCAAGTGCCCACTGGGAATGTGCCAACAACAGGCGTCCCTCCCTCCCGCCGCCGTCCCGCAAACAGGCCAGCTCCGAGCGCCGGAAGGTCCATCAGCCCACGCCTGAAGAACAGCGTTTGCAAGCGGCCTACGAGAGCGAACAGCGAGCCATAGCCGCACCGACCGGGATAGATTCCGGATTCAGCGCTGTCGGTGCCGGACCGCGAGCAGCGGATCGTACCAGCTTGCATCGGCTCAACAGGTGAGTCCGCGTCCAACGTTTATGACACTGCAACGGGTCAGTACGTGTTAATTCCGCAAGGCTCCCGACTCGTCGGCGAATACAAACTCACAACTTGGGTATGGTCAAGACGGTGTCCAGGTCGTGTGGAACCGTTTGATCTACCCGGACGGGTCCTACCTCGATCTCAGCGGTATGCTCGGCCAAGATGAACACGCCTTCTCCGGTTTCCGGGATAAGGTCGATCACCACTACAAACGGCTGGTCGGGTTCGCAGTCCTGACAAGCCTGTTCGCCGCCGCTTCCGACATCTCCCAGAATCAAAACCGTTCTGTGCTCGTTTACCCGAGCCCAGGCGAAGTCGCCGGCAGCGCCGTCGGGCAACAAGTCTCGGATCTTGGTGCCCAGATCACGCGCAAGAATTTGAACGTTCAGCCCACGGTCAAGATCTCGGTCGGCTACCGATTCAACGTGCGAGTGAACCGGGACATTGTGTTCGACTCGGCATACAGTTCACAGAATTAAAAGGGCAAAACAGAGGACGTCGGTCCCAAAATCGGTGTGCATATTGCCA
>JAFAUR010000529.1 GCA_019243205.1 Acidobacteriaceae bacterium
ATCGCCGAGATTCCGATGACCCGACCAACCGATGTACCCGATTACCGGCTGAGCGTGTTTCTTAGCCATAAGGCGAGTTGCGGCGACCTGGGGCGTCCGGGCAATCTCACCTACAAAGTTTCTGATAGCCCAGATATCGTACTTGAAAGGATTAGGGATTTCCACGGCAGCCCGTTTACCGTGTGTAACACACATATGAACCATGTGCGGCGGCGGGTAGAGAATTCTATGAGGTTTCTTTTGCGCTGGAATCGCAGCCGCCCCAGAGCAGTAGATTGCTGTGAGCCAACGATATACGATCCGCGTGTTCGGAAATTGCCGCGACGATGACGTGTAGCTGAGTTACCAGATTTGTCCGAGCCTGGGCAAGTTGATTCGTTCCTTCAGGCATCCAACGAAAAAGCGTTCACTCAAGTGTTTGTTGATCCGGCGGTGCATGTAGACTGCCGAAACGGTCTGTATACAGGCTTTACAGCCCGGGCTCTCACTCACGGTGCAACACTGGTGGGGGTCGCAGGTTGGTGGTTTCGAAACCTGCCGCTGCCAGGGAGGGCTTCGCTTTGGCCAGAACGGTGGTTGCAATTACTGGTGCGTCGAGTGGAATCGGTGCAGCTTTTGCACACAAATTGGCGGCGGAACACGATCTGCTCCTGATTGCGCGAAGGAAGGACCGGCTGGATAGCTTGGCCGCTGACCTCTCACAGAAATTTGGCGCGAACGTACAGACCATTGGAGCCGACCTCAGCAGGGATGACGAGACGGCGGCCGTGGCCGAACACATTGCGGGCGAGAGCCGGCTAGTTCTTTTGGTCAACAATGCGGGTTTCGGGGCGAAAGGGAGATTCTGGCAAGCCCCGCTGGAACGCCAGGAGGAAATGCACCGTCTTCACGTCATGGCGACGGTTCGCTTGACACACGCCGCCCTGCGTAATCTTGTGCCTCAGGATCGCGGTGGGATCATCAACGTTGCTTCCGTTTCCGCATTTGTGCGCAACGCGGGGAGCGTTAGTTACGCAGCCACCAAGAGCTGGATGACCGCCTTTACGGAAGGGCTCTACCTGGAGTTGCGAGGCCTGCCGTCAAACGTAACCGTACAGGCGCTCTGTCCTGGTTTCACCTACTCAGAATTTCACGACAACCTGCATGTCGGGCGCGAGCGGCTGGCGGGATCGAAGTTCTGGATGAGCGCGGAAGACGTGGTGAACGCATCCATCGAGGGCCTGCGAAGACGCAAGCTTATCGTTATTCCCGGCTGGCGCTACCGGGTGCTGGTGGGACTGTTGACGAAATTGCCCACCGGAGCGCGACTTGCGATCGAATCACTGACGAGTTCGCGGCGGCAGGAATATGTGACCGCCGGAAGTTCCCATGACATCGAAAGCGACCATTAATGAATCGTCTGCAACTCGATCGGCCCGTTTCCCTCCCAGGCAACCAAAACCGCGCCGCCGGGCAAAGCGGTCAAAGCCGGAAAACTGCCCGTGAAACTCAGTTGAAACGGTATCTGCCGATCGGGCGTTTTCACTTCGATGCCGGAGTTGCCCTTCCAGGCAACATATGGCCCCGTGGGAGCGAGCGCGAGGGCAACATCCGTCCCTTCGCCCACCGCTTTCTCGGGCTGGCCAGGAACATCAACGTAAACCGAGTGATCTCGACGCCACGCAGTAGCAGTGGTATGCGCATAGTGCGCAATTCCCCCGCCATCCATCGGACAAGCAGCGATTTGCCAGGACCCGACACCCAGTTTCTCCGGCGTACCGGTCGGAGTCCCAGGCCCCCAACGTATCGAATACATATCGCGCGCCCCGCCCAAGCAGTTGCGAAACATCACGATGAACTGGTCGTTGTCCGAAGGAGCTATTGAAGGAGCGCAGCATTGACAGATGGTCCCGTCAGGGGATTGATAAAGCAGTTCGTTCTTTGACCACCTAACGCCGTCTTCCGAATAAGCTCCATAGAGTTGTGTACGAGAGGATCTGAGATCAAGCCAGACTGCAGCGAATTCGCCTGTCTGTCCGACTATCATGGAATGCAATCCCTCGCGTGCGGATCCTGCAACATCGTTGATCATCACCGGTTTCGACCAGTGGACGCCTTCATCAGTGGACCGCCAGGCCACCAGATCACCTTCTGCCGGCGTTCCATGCGCGTGCGGACCGGTCGCGACCCGGTTGCCGCAGATGGCCGTGACGAGAATTGTTTTGCCGGAAATCGCGACCCGCGGACCGCGATGACGGCCTAACGCCAACGCCGGGAATTGCGCTATTTCGCTCGGCAGCGAAAACGTTCTTGCGGCATCATGAGACACGGAAATCCAAATCGAATTTCCGCTCCCAAATACGACAGCCGTCAGCCCAGGAACTGCGGCCATCTGCGGCTGCCGGTTCGGGCTGGAAGGTTGCGCCTGCGGAATAACCGTAATCAGAGCAAAGAGGAAAGATAATTGCATTGGAACCTTTCGTCGTCAGAAGGAGAATCTAAGCGCGAACTGGAACGCACGTGGGTCCCCGACCGCAGTAATCTGTTTGTAAGTCGGAGCAGGATTCGTCGGATAAATTCCCGTTCCAAAAACGCCATTGAGTGTTACTCCGTTCAGATGATTCGTCAG